>JANOHT010000176.1:0-4477 GCA_031406605.1 Methylotenera sp.
TTAAGGAGATATCATGAGTAATTTACAATCAATTAATGAAGCAGAATCACCCCGCATCCCTAGGATTAACGAAGCGGCTCCTGATTTTGAAGCAAATTCAACCCAAGGCGTTATCAAGCTTTCGGATTTTAAAGGTAAAAAATGGGTCGTATTATTTGCCCACCCGGCAGACTTTACCCCTGTTTGCACCACTGAGTTTATTGGCTTTGCTAAATATGCTGACGATTTTGGCAAACTGAATGTGCAGTTATTAGGTATATCGGAAGACAGCAATTTTAGTCATCTGGCCTGGATTGCCAATATCAAGACAAACTTCGACGTGACCATTCCATTTCCAGTGATTGATGATCGCGCAGGGCAAGTAGCAGCGAAGTTTGGCTTGATTCACCCTGGCGAATCACAAACTGCTACCGTACGTGCAGTATTTATCATCGACGACCAAGGTCTGATACGCGCCTTTATTTACTATCCGCTGACTACGGGTCGCTCTGTTGAGGAAATCCTGCGTGTGGTTGAAGCATTACAAGTGGCTGATAAATACAAAGTAGCCACGCCTGAAGGCTGGAAAAGTGGCGAAAAAGTCATTGTGCCGGCCCCTGCCACTCAAGCAGCTGCTGAAGCACGTGCCGGCGAAGGCTATGAGACAGTGGATTGGTATTTCAGTAAAAAATCTTTACCTGCATCACAAACTGCAACCAAGTAAGCGTTCAAATAACTGGTCATTAAAAGAAACAACTGGCAATTAAAATGGCTTAAAGAACTTCTCCCTCATTCCGGCAAACCTACCAAGGTCGCCGGATTTTTTTGCATCCAGCTTTGGGGAATTAAACCTAAAAGCCGCTAGGGGTTTTGTGGGAACTCAATCGTAATAACGCATTCACCAGCACATCGATTTCAGCATACGTGTTATAAAACGCCAGCGATGGCCTTACACATAAGCGAAGCAACACGCATTAATGTAATTTATACCCTTAACAGCGCAGCAGCATTATGTAACCGATTATATAAACTTAATGACTAAGCAAAACGATCACGCTCTTCCACAATTTCAGCCGACTCAACTTCCCGGTCCAAACACTGATAAGACCACTCATACATGCATCTTCTTTCTAAAAGTTGCGGCAAAACGAAATGTAACTTCCGAATAATAGATGACTTTTTGTTTGATGAGGAATACCAGTACCCAGACTGGCTAATTTACTAATGTGAATCCATAGCAATTATTGTTATATATTTATAGTTTTATATTCTTTTACATTATTTAAAGCCTTGCGTAAAGTGCGTCTATTCACATTCATTCAGCAAAGATAAATATGTTCAAAAAAATATTGTTAGCAGGCGCACTCCTTTCTACTACTGCGCTTTTATCTACTAATGCCGTGGCAGATAGCAGCTTGCTCAACGTTTCATATGATGTAACACGTGAATTTTATAAGGACTTTAATCCTGCCTTTGTAAAATCCTGGAAACAAAAAACAGGTGAGACCGTTACTATTAATCAATCCCACGGCGGTTCCAGCAAGCAAGCGCGTTCAGTAGTAGATGGCTTGGAAGCCGATATTATCAGCATGAATCAAGCGCCTGATATTGATATTCTTTACGAGCGCGGCAAGTTAATCCCTAAAGACTGGCAAAAACGTTTGCCTAATGCAAGTTCACCTACTTCATCGACCATCGTATTTTTGGTACGCCAAGGCAACCCAAAACACATTAAAGATTGGGATGACCTAGTAAAACCCGGCACTGCTGTGGTGATTCCAAACCCTAAAACTTCAGGTAATGGTAAATACAGCTATTTGGCAGCTTGGGGTTATGTACTTAAAAAAGGGGGCGACCAGACACAGGCTAAAGATTTTGTGAGCAAACTCTTTAAAAACGTCCCGGTTTTAGATACCGGCGGGCGTGGTGCAACCACTACTTTTGCACAGCGAGAAATTGGCGACGTGTTATTGACGTTTGAAAATGAAGTGAACTTGATCAACAAGGAGCTAGGCAACAAATTTGATGTAGTGTACCCATCATCGAGCATTCTGGCCGAGAACCCAATAGCAGTGGTGGATAAATTTGTAGATAAGCATCACACACGGGCAGTTGCGCAAGCCTACGCTGACTTTCACTATTCAGAAACAGGTCAAGAAATCGCTGTTAAACATTATTTAAGACCTAGCTTAGCGAGTGTAGCTGCAAAGCATAAAGCAGATTTCAAACAAATCGATTTGTTTAATGTGGAAGATGTATTTGGTGGGTGGACAAAAGCGCAAAAAACGCACTTTGCAGATGGCGGGACTTTCGATTCAATTTACACCAAGTAAATATTATAGATACAAAGGATAAAAAAATGACAGAACCTAAAATTACAAACTTAAAAATTGCTGCTGCACATGTAGAGCAGCTGAGATTGCAACTAAAAGAATCATTATTTTTAGATTTAGATGATTATGGTTTAGCTGAGCAATCTACCGGTGAATTTAATAGCACGTTCCTGGGCGTACAACTTAACAGTGCTTTTCAGCCGATTTATGACAGTGTAGCTGGAGATTTATTCGGCCACGAAGCACTGTTAAGGCCATCACTAGGCGGCGAACTGCCTAGCACTTCTGAGTTTGCTTATAGCTACGCAGAACAGTCTGACAAATTAGTGCAATTTGATCGTGTCAGCCGCGCATTGCATGTACTTAATTTTCGACAAATATATGCAGAAAATGGCTTATTATTTTTAGCCGTGCATCCTAACCTGTTAATTTCAGTCAATGCGCATGGCAAGGTATTTGAGCGTATTTTGCATGCAAATTCAGTACCTACTGAACGTGTAGTGATTCAGATTGAAGAAGGTTTAGTGACGCAAGATAAGCAGTTAATCGAAGCGATTGATAATTACCGTGATCGTGGCTATAAAATTGCCATTGACCACTTCGGCAATACCCATTCACATATCGATCGCTTATGGAAGCTGGCGCCCGATTTTGTCAAACTTGATACGAGCTTAATTCAAAAAGCTGAAACAAATGAACGTTTGCATAAAGTATTGCCAGGCCTTCTTAACTTGATCAAAGAGCTCGGTGCGCAAGCTGTCATTACTGGAATTGAAACACAATCTCAACTGGATATCGCGATTGAAAGTGGCGGCACTTTGTTACAGGGCTCTTTTCTTGGCAAGCCTGTAGCCGCCAAGGAATTACAACAGTCTCAGCTATTTAAAACTTCTGTGAGTGAGCGAAACATCAAGAAAGCCGCCTAGTCATTCAAGCTGATTTACTAATCTTTTTCATTAGTCTATTTTGTTATATCAATATAGGAAAATATTATTTTTTAATTATAAAAAGCTCTGTTAAATTAGCGGTCATTCATAAAATGCATTATTTATTGGCTTTATATGGCAAAACAAAACAACATATTACCCGGCTTTAATCTTTCTCTCGGCTACACCATTTTTTATCTTAGCCTGATCGTGCTCATTCCACTTTCAGCCGCTTTCATCAAAACCACGGAGTTAAGTTTTGATGAGTTTTGGGCTGTGGTAACAGCGCCTCGAGTATTGGCATCCTATAAGCTTACGTTCGGTGCATCATTAATAGGTGCATTGATTAACGCGGTATTTGGCTTGCTCACGGCTTGGGTATTAGTGCGTTATACATTTCCAGGTAAAAAAATCATTGATGCATTGGTAGACTTGCCCTTTGCACTACCTACCGCTGTGGCGGGCATTGCATTAACCGCTGTTTATGCTGGAAATGGCTGGATTGGTCAGTGGCTGGAACCGAACGGCATTAAAGTCGCCTTTACACCGCTGGGCGTGATTGTTGCGCTTACCTTTATTGGTTTGCCTTTTGTAGTACGCACAGTACAACCAGTGTTAGAAGATTTAGAAGCTGAAACGGAAGAAGCTGCAGCCAGTCTGGGTGCTAACCGCTGGCAAACATTCTCTAAAATTATTTTTCCTGCCATCTGGCCCGCGTTGTTAACAGGCTTTGCATTAGCCTTCGCCAGAGCTATCGGCGAATATGGGTCAGTGATATTTATTGCAGGTAACGTACCTTTTGTTTCTGAGATTACGCCGCTTATTATCATTACTAAACTGGAGCAATATGAATATGCGAGTGCTACTGCAGTTGCAGTAGTTATGCTGGTTATTTCCTTTTTACTGCTTTTTGCAATTAACGGTTTGCAGTGGTGGGTTAGCCGCCGTGCGAGTTCATCCCGTTAAAGCTGGCACATCATTAAGAATAATTTAGGAATAAACATGTCGATTTCAACCTCAATGCTGACTACCCAAACATCACAGTACAGCAATTACCAAACCAAAGTCGCGCGTGGCCGTGCAACATCTGAGCCTGCCTGGATACGATGGCTATTGATTTCCACTGTGTTGGTGTTTTTAAGCTTATTTTTAATTGTGCCTTTAGCAGCTGTATTTACTGAAGCATTACGCAAAGGTTTTGACACTTACATAACTGCGTTAGTTGACCCTGATGCACTG
>JANOHT010000003.1:0-2410 GCA_031406605.1 Methylotenera sp.
ACAAGTTATATGCAGGCACTATCCCTGGTGGTTTATTTGTCAGCGATGATGGCGGCGATAGCTGGGAACTCAACAGACCATTATGGAGCCATGATAGCCGCGGTGGTGATTTGTTCGCAGGTGATGCGACGTCTGAAAACCGTTGGAATGGCACACCTGCGAGTATCGATTATGGCATATTTGAACCCGGCATTCATTCCATCATTGTTGATCCGCGCGATGCAAATCATATGTATGTTGCGGTATCTACAGCAGGGGTTATCGAGACTACTGATGGTGGCCAAAATTGGCACGGCCGTAACCAAGGCATGACGAATGATTACATGCCGAATCCAGAATCCGAGTGGGGCCACGACCCGCATTTTGTGACGAGCTGCCCTAGTCAGCCGGATCATCTCTGGCAGCAAAACCACTGCGGTATTTTTTACAGTGATAACGGCGCAAAGAATTGGAAAAAGGTCAGTCGGCCTGATGTTGGGGTAAATTTTGGCTTCCCAATTGCGGCTGATGCGAATGACGGACGCACCGCGTGGGTGGTACCAGCACGCGCGGATGCAGAACGCATGGCGATTGATGGTGGTTTGTTCGTTGCGCGCACGAAGGATGGCGGGCAGACATGGCAAACTTTTCGAAATGGCCTGCCGCAGGAAAACGCCTACGATATCGTCCTGAGGCATGGGTTTGATTTGTCGGGTGATAGTTTATGTTTTGGAAGTACCACTGGAAATGTTTACCTATCAGAAGACCGCGGTGAAACATGGCAATGCCTGGGTAACAGTTTTCCGCCGGTTTATTCAGTACGATTTGGCTGAATACCATGCCGCGTGTTGAAATGACGCAACATCTTTACCGGTTCTTTCCGCAATTAAAAGACCAAATAATTACTGTGCCAGCCGGGTCGGTAGCAGAAACTTTACTTGCAATCAACGAGATTGCCCCAGGCTTTACCGATTACGTGCTCGACGAACATGGTGCGCTGCGTCGGCATGTGAATATCTCTATCGACGACACCATGGTGATTGATAAAATAAAACTCTCTGACCGTATACCGGATGACGGAACTGTTTATATTTTCCAGTCCCTAAGTGGTGGCTGAGGTACTCAGAGGCTATGGAATAAATTTGCACAAAACCATATGACTTCAAATTAACGATATACTTTAAACATCTAGCTGCATTACCAAGCCTCTTGGTTAATCCTTCCCTCAGCTTTAAAGGCTGGTTTACAAAAAAAGTATCCCTGAAATAAATTAATACCAAAGCTCACTAAAGTATCTCTTTCTGATTTTGTTTCTACACCCTCTGCCACAACTATAACTTCTAGCTCTTCACACATGCGTGTCAAAGACTTCACAATAGCTTGTCGCGATTTACTTGTATCGATATTACGTATTAGCTCCATATCTATTTTGATAATGTCTGGTTGAAAGCTAGCTAATAAATTAAGTCCAGCATAGCCTGCACCAAAGTCATCAAGTGCAGTCTTGAAGCCTAAACTCTTGTATGTTTTGACTATGTTTATAAGATGTTTTGTATCTTGAATTATTTCTTGTTCGGTAAACTCAAAAATAATATTAGTGGCAGGAAAGTCATATTCTTTTGCTGCAGCCAGTGTTGTGCTAATGCATAATTCTGGTCTATAAACTGCATTCGGCATAAAGTTGATAGACAATAAACCTTTAAGCTGCAGTTCTGCAGCAGTTTTAACTGCTTTTACACGGCAGGCTTGATCAAACTGGTACCGGTTATTATTATTCACTCTACTTAAGATGGTAAGAGCACCCTCACCGTTGGGCCCTCGAACTAATGCTTCATGAGCAAATATGGTTTTAGTATTAAAATCAACGATTGGTTGAAAAGCATATTCAAAATCAAATTCTAGTTCAGTTGAATTCTTACAGCCAACACAAGGGAGTGAGGCTAGATGAGCATTGAGAGGGAGTTCTGGAGTTGAGGAGTTCATTTTAGGCCCTTTATTAGTAATGTTCATCACAATAGTGCCTAGAGTAGTATGTAAGGTATTCGTATGAATAACTTACATACTTCTAACATAAACTAATATAGCGCTTAAAAGTAAAATTTCTTTTAATTAATAATAATTAGAATGTTTAATGATTAAAGCAAACATTGTTTTAATTGGAGTGTTTTAGGAAATTGAGAACCACATACCCAGCTCTCATATTTGTTGGTATTGGTGATCCTAGTATAGGCTCGAACCAACAGTTACGAGCTTGCGTTAATTACCTACTGCTTGTTGCAAGCTCCAAAGGCCTAAACCTCAATCCTTTTAGCTCGAGGTTTAACCTTAAAGACCCGCTTCAAATACTGGTTAAGGTCATCCACATAGGTATATAGCACTGGAATAATCACTAAACTTAATACTGTTGAAGTGATTAAACCGCCTATCACGG
>JANOHT010000034.1:0-3557 GCA_031406605.1 Methylotenera sp.
CGTGAAATTGCCAATGGATTCAGTGAGCTGAATGATGCAGAAGACCAGGCAGCCCGCTTCCAAGCGCAGATGAAAGCCAAAGAGGCCGGCGATGCTGAAGCAATGTATTACGATGCTGATTTTATCCGTGCGCTCGAATACGGTATGCCACCTACAGGTGGCTGTGGTATTGGTATCGATCGTTTGGTGATGATGATTACCGATAGTGCAAGTATCCGTGACGTGATTTTATTTCCGCATATGCGTGCAGAGTCTTAAATGATAATAATGTAAGCAAGATTTTAAAAGTCTTCTTATTGATATATAAACCGCTGGCTAATTAAATTAGCCAGCGGTTTTTTTTATTTGTGTCATATTGATGACGCATTTACTGATTAGCATTTCCTTTAAACTACAAATTAAGGAAATGTAATGACAATTAAGGGTTTCAAATTAAGTGTGACAGTAAACGTTTTATTAGGCGCTACGGTTATTTTCTTACTTTTTAATGCGGACTTAATTCTATAAGCTACAGATTCAGCCAATTAAATCGTCGCTGCAAGCCATTCCTAAAAAATCTATTATTACCCTTAATCATAAGCATTTATACCTCTGAAAAAGATTGTTGTATTTACGCAACGTTATGTTGTTAAATAGTCTTTTGTCATCAAATTGTCATATAAAAACATCAAAATCCACCTCGTTGAAAAACATTGAAGTTATCTACTAACGAGGGGATTTAAATGAGCTTTAAATTAAGTAATTTGGTTGCAGCAACACTGGCAGGTTCATTGTTAATGGGTTTCGGTGCCAATGCAATGGCAGACTCAACAGATGATATTGTGAATGCGCTGATTGCAAAAGGCGTGTTAACAGAAGAAGAAGGCGCACTTTTAATGAGAGGCCGTGAAGGCGAAAAAGAAGCAGCTGCAGAGAAAAAGAAAACGGCTGTAACTGCAAAGTTTAAAGATGGTATTAGTTTTGAAAGCGGCGATGGCGACAACAAAATGGCAATCAATGGCCGTATCCAGTTAGATTATCGTAATTTTGATTGGAACGAAGGTGATTCTACAGGTGCAAACGCGAATGATGCAGATACCTTTGATGTCCGCCGTGCTTACCTTGGTGCAAAAGGTACTTTTGCTAAATACTATGATTTTGAAGTAACAGCGGATTTTTCGCAGTTAAGTGGGACTACGGCTGGCTACACTCCTCTTGATGTAGCTTATATGAACGTTAAATGGTGGAAACAGGCTCAGTTTCAGTTTGGTCAATTTAAAATGCCTTTCAGTTTAGAAGAGCGTACAAGCTCACGCTTCATTGATTTTCAAGAGCGCTCATTTGTAAACAATGCTAGCTTGGTACCAGGTAAAGAACGCGGCTTCATGGTACACGGTACACCTTTCACTGGCGTAAACTATGCTTTAGCCTTTTCAAACGGTCAAGGTAAAAACGTCAACGAAACGGATATTCGTGAAGATAGTAAAGACGTAATTGCACACGTAGATACCAACATTGCTGAAATCATGGGTATGAAAGATTCTGTGATTCACCTAGGCGCAAGCTATGCAAATGGTGATTTACCAGCTGCATCTGTAGGTAGCCAACGTACAGAAGGTAGAGGCGCTCAATTTTTCAACACTACAGCAGCATTTAACGGTGGATTGCCAGCAAGTGGTACGGGAACGACAAACACTATGGAGCGTACACGCACAGGTTTAGAGGCTGCATATACCTACGGCCCATTTAAAGCGCAAGCAGAATACGCAAAAGCAAATTTCGAAGGTACAACTAATACCAATGTTTCATATGACCGTGATATCACAGCATCTTATGTAGAGGCGCTATGGTTAATCACTGGTGAGTCTTATGCTGACTCATACAAAGGTGGTAAATTTGATCGTATTCGTCCTAAAAATGACTTTAATCCTTCAGGTGCTGGTTTCGGTGCTTGGGAAGCAGGTGTTCGTTTCAGCAAGTTTGATGCTTCTGACTTTAAAACAACCAATACAGTCGGTACAGGTGTTTTAACTGCTGGCTTAACGAATGAAGCAGACTCTTGGACATTAGGTCTTAAATGGTTGCCAACTGCTAATTCACGTTTCTTGTTGAATTATGTTGATACCGACTTTGAGACACCAGTAACAGTGAATGGTGTAACTGAAGATGGTGAAAAAGCGATTACACTACGTGCACAGTTTGATTTCTAATTAAACTTCAAAAGTGTTACTGAAAAGCCCGCTCAAGTAGCGGGCTTTTTTTATATTTTAATTAATCTGATTGGCTTATGTTTAACGCAATTGAAGTCGGTGTGTATTAAAATAGCGCCTGATTATAAATTATTATAAAAAGAAGCTTTTATGTATAAACATCCATTGATTAACCGCGACAAAATGACGCCGCAAGAGGCACTTACTTTATTAATAGAGGGTAACGAACGTTTTTCCAACAATCAAACCGAGCAAAAAGATTTAAGGCAGTTAGTTGATCTCACACAGCATGCGCAACATCCATTTGCTGCAATTTTGAGTTGCAGTGATTCACGCGCGCCAACTGAGTTTATATTTGATCAGGCGCTAGGCGATATTTTTAGTGTGCGATTAGCCGGCAATATTGCTTCAAGAAAGGCAATTGGCAGCTTAGAGTTTTCATGTAAATACTTGGGCAGTAAACTGGTCGTGGTATTAGGGCACAGTAGTTGCGGCGCGGTACAAGCTGCTTGCGATGGCTATGAAGGCGGACATATCGGGGATATTACGCAATTGATTAAACCTGCAGTCCAGCTTGAAACGACTGTCATAGATAACCGGGCGTCGTCGAATAAAGACTTTTTAGCTAAAGTGTGTGAGTTGAATGTAGATGTACAGATTAAGCAGATTTTATTGCGTAGTACTATCTTGCAAGAGATGTTAGCTAAGAAGCAAATTGGCTTGGTTGGCGGGGTTTACGATTTAGCTACAGCTAAGGTTAAGTTTATAGAGAATGATGTGATATTTTAAAGTTTTGAGTAAGTCTTTGTAGGTGCGGCTAAGGCACACCTACAAAGATTTACTCATCTGTGATTTATTCAACCATTTAACCTAGCGATGCCCTTCTTTTGCCATATTGATACTGTATTTCGGTATTTCTACTACTAAGTCTTCCGTACCAACAATCGCTTGGCAAGATAAGCGTGAATTAGGTTCTAATCCCCACGCTTTATCCAGCAAATCATCTTCTTGATCATCTGATGGTTCAATTGTTTTAAACCCTTCGCGAATAATTACGTGACAAGTGGTGCAAGCGCAGGCCATGTCACAAGCGTGGTCAATATCAATTTTATTCTTTAGCAAAGTTTCGCAAATTGAATCGCCAGTTTTAGCTTCAATAGCAGCGCCATCAGGGCAGAGCTCTACGTGCGGGAGTACAATAATTTGGGGCATTTAAATTCCTAGATTCCTGTTCTTACTATTTCTTTATTTATAGGTTTTGTACAAATATAGCGTCTATAAGTTAATCGTGTCTAAATTTTTTCCTGCAAATGCGCGGCTTACGCTCGCATCCATGCGTGCTGCGGCAAATGCTTCTGTTGCTTGATT
>JANOHT010000085.1:0-13355 GCA_031406605.1 Methylotenera sp.
ATTAGGTTAAGCTATTTTTCATTAAAGGGGTAATTGGATGTCTGACATCGAACAACGCGTTAAAAAAATTGTTGCTGAACAACTAGGTGCAAATGAGGCTGATGTTAAAAATGCATCATCATTTGTAGATGATTTAGGTGCTGACTCACTAGATACAGTTGAACTTGTAATGGCATTAGAAGAAGAATTTGACTGCGAAATTCCTGACGAAGAGGCAGAAAAAATCACTACTGTACAATTAGCGATTGATTACATCAATACTAACCTCAAATAATTCAAATATGAGTAGCAAGTGCCTTGATGGCTGACTTGCTACTCATTTCTTTTCGTTTCTTAAACCCTTCTAAGAGACAATCTTATATATGTCTAAACGTAGAGTCGTCGTCACCGGTCTTGGTGTAGTTTCACCCGTAGGTATTGGTGTAAAAACTGCATGGGATAATATTATTGCTGGTAAATCTGGCATTACACAAATCACCAAATTTGATACAAGTGCCTTCGCTTCCACCATTGCTGGTGAAGTAAAAGACTTTAATGTTGAAGATTACCTTAGCGCAAAAGACGCTAGGCGTATGGATACTTTTATCCAATACGGCTTAGTGGCTGCAATGGAAGCGGTTAAAGACTCAGGTATTGTCGCAACAGAAGAAAATGCAGAACGTATAGGTGTTTCAATTGGTTCTGGTATTGGTGGTATGCAATACATTGAAGACACTGATATCCTGTATCAAGCGTCTGGCCCACGTAAAATCTCACCATTCTTCATCCCTGGCACCATTATTAACATGATTTCAGGTAACTTATCTATCATGTTTGGCTTTAAAGGCCCTAACGTTGCGATTGTAACGGCGTGTACCACAGGTACACATTCGATTGGCGATGCTTCACGCATGATTGAATACGGTGATGCCGATGTGATGGTGGCTGGCGGTTCTGAGGCAGCTATCACACGTTTGAGTGTAGGTGGGTTTGCTGCTTCACGTGCGCTATCAACGCGTAATGATGACCCTGCTACAGCGAGTCGCCCTTGGGATAAAGACCGTGATGGTTTTGTGATAGGCGAGGGTGCTGGAGTGATGGTGCTTGAAGAATATGAGCATGCAAAAAAACGTGGCGCGAAAATCTATGCTGAATTAAGCGGTTACGGCATGAGTGCTGATGCTTACCACATGACAGCACCTAACATGGATGGCCCACGCCGTTCTATGCGTAACGCGATGCAAAATGCGGGTATTAATCCTGATGCTGTTGAATTCATCAATGCACATGGCACCTCAACTCCCTTAGGTGATGCCAACGAAACTAATGCGATTAAAGCGGCTTTTGGTGATCATGCAAAAAAATTAGTCGTGAACTCAACTAAGTCTATGACCGGTCACTTACTGGGTGGTGCTGGTGGTTTAGAGTCTGTATTCACTGTGCTTTCAATTTACAACCAGATTTCACCGCCAACGATTAATATTTTCAACCAAGATCCTGAGTGTGATTTGGATTATTGTGCAAATACCGCACGTGATATGAAAATTGAATATGCCTTGAAAAATAATTTTGGTTTTGGTGGTACTAATGGCAGTCTGGTCTTTAAAAAAATATAGGTTTTAAAATCTATACTTATTAGAAGCCTGCGTGTATCAACATCGCAGGCTTTTTTATTGGGCGAATTTTATTCAAGCAATCGTGCAATCATTGGTAGTTTAAACATTATTGCTATGGTTTAATTATGGCTTATGGCGATCGAACACAACTATTTAGTTAACGGCAATATTAATCAAGATATTTCACCATTTGACCGCGGCTTTGCTTATGGTGACGGTGTATTCCGCACCATGCGGATGAAAAATGGTATGCCTGATAGTTGGCCTCAGCATTATCAAAAATTAGTGGCGGATTGCGCTGTCATTGGCATTGTTTGCCCAAGCGCAGAGTTGCTGATGAGTGATTTACAGCAATTATTTTTAACAGATACAATTGCTGCAGAAGTACAGTCTACACATCAAATATCTGTAGCAAAAATAATAATCACTCGTGGTGAAGGAGAGCGCGGCTATGCTCCGCCTGCTATTACGGCACCCATGCGGGTTATTGTTAAATTTACGATGCGACAATATGCTGAATTAAACTATATAGAGGGAGTGCGTTTGCATCTGTGTGCAATACGCTTAGCTGCACAACCTAAACTTGCAGGTATTAAACACTTAAATAGACTTGAGAATGTGATTGCAAGGATGGAGTGGCGGGATGATGCAATATTCGATGGGCTTTTATTGGACAATCAAGATAACGTTATTGAATGTACGATGAGTAATATTTTTGCACGTTTTGATAACCACATCATCACCCCAGACTTAAGCCAGTGTGGCGTTTCAGGAATTACTCGGCAACAAATTATGGGTTTAGCTAAAGTATTAAAATCTAGTATTGAGGTAGCCAAACTGCCTTTAACTGAATTATTACAGGCTGATGAGGTGATTATTTGTAATAGTTTGTATGGTGCATTTCAAGTATATCAACTTGCCGATAAAACATGGTCCCCACAATCACTTGCCACTCAAATAAGAAGTTTGCTTAAACATGATTAAACGCATAAAAAAATGGCTGTCATTGAGCTTGCTAATTACACTTGCGTTAGGGGCTTGGTTGGTTTACTACGCCATTATGCCGCTCAAACTCCAACCAAAAAGCCAAGAAATTGTCATTCAGCCAAAAAGTGGCTTAAAAAGTATCGCCAATCAATTAGTAGCACAAAGTGTTTTGAAGGAACCATGGCGCTTTATTATCATTGCTAAACTGCTCCACAAAGAGCAGTTCCTACAGGCGGGCAGTTACACGCTGAATAAAAACATCAGTCCATATCAATTATTGCTCTCACTTAACCACGGTAAAACAACGCAAGGCAGCGTCACGTTTATTGAAGGTCACACTTTTGCACAAATGCGCGAAAAACTTAGTAACAATGATGCAGTTAAACAAACAGTTACAGAGTTATCTGAACGTGAAGTATTGGTCTTGATGGGATCAAAATATCAAGTAGCTGAAGGTTTGTTTTTCCCTGATACCTTTTACTTTGACCGCCATACCAACGACACAGTTTTATTAAAACGAAGTTATGATGCCATGCAAACTAAATTAGATAAAGCTTGGCAAAGTCGCGAAGCAAATTTACCTTATAAAAATAGCTATGAAGCTTTGATTATGGCTTCTATTATTGAGAAAGAGACGGGTAAAGCCAGCGAACGACCTATGATTGCAGGCGTTTTTGTTAATCGTTTACGCAACGGCATGCGTCTGCAAACTGACCCTACTGTGATATATGGCATGGGTGCACGATATAACGGCAATATTCGTAAAAAAGACTTACTTTCAGATACCCCGTACAATACCTATACGCGAGATGGATTGCCACCTAGCCCAATTGCAATGCCCGGTTTAGCAGCAATACAGGCGGCGCTCCACCCAGCTAAAACAAAAGCACTTTATTTTGTGGGCAAAGGGGATGGTAGCCATACTTTTTCTAATAGTTTAAACGATCACAATCGCGCGGTCGTTCGCTATCAATTAAAATAGTGCCGATAAACATCTAAGTTAGTATTCAAAATATAATCGATAAAGTAAATAATGACTGGTAAATTTATCACGCTGGAAGGTATGGATGGTGCAGGGAAAAGCACGCATATCCCAAATATCATTGCGGCGCTACAAGCAAATGGTCACGAGGTTGTGTCTACGCGTGAGCCTGGTGGAACAGCATTAGGTGAGCGTTTGCGAGAACTATTGCTGCATGAACCTATGCATGCGGAAACTGAAACGCTATTGATGTTTGCAGCGCGCCGCGAACACATTGCCCGCATCATCAGCCCCGCCTTAAATAGGGGCGCTTATGTGTTGTCTGACCGCTTTACTGATGCCACCTATGCCTATCAATGTGGTGCAAAGGGCGTATTAGCCTCTAAAGTACAATCACTCGAAGTTTGGGTGCAGGAGACGTTACAACCAGACATTACGTTATTATTTGACGTACCCGTTGAGGTAAGTATGCAGAGACTTGCGTCTGCGAGAATGCCAGACAAATTTGAGCGCGAAAGTGCTGAATTTTTCACAAAAATTCGCGACGCATATTTGCAACGTGCGCAACAAAATCCAGCTAGATTTAGAATTATTAATGCTAATTTACCATTAGAAATGGTTAAACAATCAGTTGAAGATATAGTCTCAATACTTTGATATTAAACATTAATGTATAATTCAGTTAAAATATATCCATGGCAAATGCAAGTATGGCAGCATCTTAATCAAGATAGCCAGCGTTTACCACATGCCCTGTTGCTACATGGGCGAACAGGTATCGGTAAATATGATTTCGCACGTCATTTTAGCCAAGCGCTGTTGTGTGTTAACAAAAGTGAGTCAGGTTTTGCATGTGGCATATGCTCAAGTTGCAATTGGTTTAATGAGAACAGCCATCCAGATTTTCGTCTGCTCAGCCCAGAGCAAGAAGCCGACGCTGAAGACGAAGGTCTGACTAGCAAAAAAACCAAAAAGAAAACGCAAATCTCAGTTGCGCAAATCCGTGACCTTAGTAGTTTTTTAGGCCTCAGTAGCCATCGTAGCGATGGCTTACGGATTGTGCTGATACAACCTGCGGAAGCCCTCAACATCAACTCTGCGAATGCATTGCTTAAGATGTTAGAAGAGCCCGCAGAAGGTGTTGTTTTTATTTTAGTAGCACATCAGCTACAACGTTTACTGCCTACTATTATTAGTCGATGTCAAAAAATAAATATGCCTGTGCCAGACGAAACGCAAGCACTGGCATGGCTAAACGAGCAGGGCGTACAAAATGCACAACAGCAACTAGCTTATTCAGATAGTTCGCCCATTAAAGTATTGAACGAACAACAGCAATTTAGCCAGCTTACAGAAGTGTGGCGGCTGTTATCACTTGGTAACAAGCTTGAGCCACATGTGGCTGCACCCACTTTAATTTCAGGTTCTGTAGAATCCGGCATTACCGCACTGCAAAAATGGGTTTATGATATCGTCGGTATGCGATTAACGCATCAAATACGCTATCACGCATCACATACCAATACTTTGCAAGCGCTGGCCGAAAAGGTAAACTTAAGCAAGTTGTTTGAGCTGCAAAAAAATATGAACGCATTGCGTAAACTTGCTTCACATCCTTTAAATCATGAGTTACAAATGGAAAGCCTATTACTTGAATATACAAGAATTTTTACAAGTAAATGATAGTCATATATTTCAATTGATAGAGAACAATCATGGCGCAAGAAACATTAGAAATTAGTACTAGCACACCAAAACCTGGTGTGTTGTCACTGGCAATTAAAGAAAAAGCAGCACTTTATGCCGCTTATATGGCGTTTATTAAAGGTGGTGGATTGTTTATTCCAACGAATAAACAATTCAAAATTGGTGAAGAAGTATTCATGTTATTGAGTTTAATTGATGACCCAATGAAATTAAAAGTAGTAGGGCATGTGGTATGGGTTACACCAACAGCACAAGCTAATAAGCCTCAAGGTATAGGTGTGCAATTCAGCGAAAAAGATGGTGGGCTTGAAGCACGAAATAAGATTGAAGGTTTGCTCGGTAGCGCACTTAAATCTACACGACCAACACATACAATGTAACCAAACTCTATAATTTAGCCCATGTAATCTAAAGTTATTGGGTTCCATGGTGTTATTTTCAGGCACAGTAATTTTTTCTGTAATTTATATAATGAACCCATATGCTTGTTGATTCTCACTGCCACCTGAATTTCCCTGAATTAGTTGCAAATATGCCTGCCATCAGGAAGGCAATGCAAGATAACGAAGTAGGGCATGCATTGTGTGTTTCAGTAACGCTTCCAGATTTTCCACAAGTGCTCAGCTTAGCTGAAGCCCACGATAATTTTTATGCGTCGGTAGGCGTGCATCCTGATTATGAAAATATCGAAGAACCCACTGTAGAGGGGCTACTCAATTTAGCCGACCATACTAAAGTTGTTGCTATTGGTGAGACTGGGCTAGATTATTTTAGACTCACCGGTGATTTAGAGTGGCAGCGCACACGCTTTAGAACGCATATACGTGCCGCTATCAAGTGTGGCAAACCCTTAATTATTCATACTCGAAGCTCGGCTGAAGATACGCTACGCATTATGCGCGAGGAAAATGCGCAAAAAGTGGGCGGTGTAATGCATTGTTTTACCGAAAACCTAGACGTTGCTTTACAGGCAATCGCACTTGGGTTTTATATTTCGTTTTCGGGTATCGTCACCTTTAAAAATGCCCTCACGATCAAAGAGGTTGCAAAAGAAGTACCTCTGAACAGGATATTGGTTGAAACCGACTCTCCATATCTTGCTCCAATGCCCTATCGCGGCAAAACAAATCAACCGAGCTATGTAAAACATGTGGCAGAAGAGGTTGCAAGATTACGCGGCATCACATTAGAAGAAGTCTCTAGTGCGACCACTGAGAATTTTTTTCATTTATTTAAGCATGCTATAGCTTAAAATTTAGCGTAGATTATTTATATGAAACAGCCTGTTATATGCAATTGATCATGTTAGGTGTAGGATCAAGCTCTGGCACGCCTACGGTAGGCTGTCAGTGCGACACTTGCACATCCGGCGACCCGCGAAATAACAGAACACGCTGCTCTAGCGTGATTAAGCTCAATAACGGCAAAGTAATATTAATCGATACTGGCCCTGACTTACGTCAACAAGCGTTAAGAGAAGGGCTGACACAAGTAGATGCCGTGCTCTACACGCACACACATGCAGACCATTTACACGGTATTGATGATTTACGGGGGTTTTGCCAAATTCAACGTAGCCAAATTCCACTTTATGGCAGTGTTGATACAATGGCACACATTAAAGAAAAATTTGGTTACGTGCTGCGTGAGCCAAGTAATTTTTGGGATTTACCGGTATTGAAAGCCAACGTTATTAATGCGGCTTTTCCGTTATTTGGTGAGACTGTTATTCCAATTCCACTCAAACATGGCAATAGTGAAATTTATGGCTACCGAATAGGTGATTTTGCTTATATGACAGACGTATCAGCAATTCCTGAAACGTCACTGTCGTTATTGCAAGGTCTTAAAGTATTGTTCTTAGACTGCTTGCGTCACCAGCCCCATCCAACGCATATTAATCTTGAACAAAGTCTGCGCTATGCGAGTCTGATCCAAGCTGAGTCAACTTACATGATTCATATGACTCACGAGCTAGAGTATGCTGCTTTAAGTAAGCAACTACCCGAACATGTATATGTTGGCTATGACAGTTTAAAAATAAACCTCAGTTGAGTCAGCGTAAGTGAAAGTAAGAACGTTTCACTAATTGGGTAATAAATGAGACAATTATAGGATATTTAGGAGATTCAAAATAATGCAATCCATGACAAAAAAATTATGCCTTGGCTTATCAATGGCAATTATATTAATTACTTCATTAAGCACAGTTAACGCGGCACCTGCCAATAAAAACACATACACAGAAGATCAATTCTTAAACACATTTAGCGGAAAATCTAAAAAATTAGTGACTGATAAGCTAGGTGTTCCATTCAAAAAAGAATTGTCAGTAAAACCATCTGGAGCATCTACCATGATGGCTACGGCTGGTACCGATGAGAAAAAATCAAAACCTGTAAAAGTTGAAATGTGGTATTACAAAAATATTGTGAAATATGATCCAAAACGTACTTATAAAGAAACTGAAATTACATTTGTGAACGACAGAGTCATGAACATTGCATTCTTTAATAATAGATAATGTAAAAATAAGTAATCTAAATAAAAAAGCCGATATATATATCGGCTTTTTTATTATTGCCGCATTTTTGCTTTTAGGAACTAGAACTTCACAAAAGTTTAAACTTTAAGCTTCATAAAACACCGTATCACTTAGTGTTTTTACTAGATAATCGAACACTATTCTTACCCGCTCTGCTACTGGGCCTCGTTGTGGACGATATACATAAACACCCCATGGGTTGGGCGATTGATCATGCAATACAGACACCAACTTGCCATTACGAATATATTTCGCACATAAAAAGTCAGAGAGTTGACTATAACCAATGCCGGCAAGCACAGCGGCTAATTCAGCTTCAGGGTCATCGGTGATAAATGTGGGTGCGGTGAGAACGAAATCTGGTGCATTTGCAAAAGACCAAGGCCACATTCTGCCTGTATTTTGATCAATTAATCCCGTGTAGGGCATTTGGCAGAGATCATCCACTTGATGCGGCATACCGGTTTTTGCGATGAGTTCTGGAGTACCCACAATATAAAACTTCATTTCATTTACGCGTCTTGCAACGTTTCTATTATTACTAAAGAAACCTACACGCACGCCAATATCCATCTGATCTGCCACTACGTTATCAATCAAGTTAGAAAATCTTAAATCAAGCTGAATACCTGGGTGATCTTTTAAAAAATCAGTAAGCGCGGGCAGTAAATATTGCTGTCCTAATGAATTAGGCATAGTGATCTTTACCAAGCCTTGTATAGGCTCCTGGCTAGGCGCCTTATTTGGCTTAAATAGCGTATCAACTTGTTCAATCACGCTATTACTTTTTAGCGCCATCTGCTTGCCAAACTCAGTAATAGTTGTATTACGTGTGCTTCGATAAAAGAGCGGCTCGCCTAATAAATCTTCTAATTCTCTAATTGCACGCGTCACAGACTGCGGTGAAATACCTAGCCTAACAGCAGCTTCTCTAAAGTTTAAAGACTCTGCAACCACCTTAAAAATACGCAGCATTTCTAGCTGATTTTGCATACTGGAATTAATCCATAATCTGGAATTGTCAATTCCAGATTATTCCATATTATGAATATTAACACTATGCGATTATGTTGCTTTATATTTAACTGTTCTCAGTTTCTAGACAATAGTTTTCGAGTCAAAGTATAGAATCAGAATGACAAAATAAAGGGCTGACTATCATGATTATTTTGAATATTAATGGCAAGGAACAGAAGCTTGACGCGCCTGATGACATGCCGATTTTATGGGCACTAAGAGATGTAGCGCATCTTACTGGTACAAAATTTGGCTGTGGCATGGCGCAATGCGGTGCGTGTACCGTGCATCTGGATGGACAAGCCATACGCTCATGCATCACGCCAATTTCCGCGGCTGTCGGTAAAAAGATCATCACGATTGAAGATATTCAAAATGATAAAGTTGGCCAAGCCGTACAAGCGGCATGGAGCGAAATTGACGTAGTGCAATGCGGTTACTGTCAATCGGGTCAGATCATGGCAGCCACTGCTTTGCTCGCTACTAATAAAAAACCAACTGATGCAGATATTGATGCAGCGATGAATGGCAACATTTGTCGTTGCGGTACTTACCCGCGTATCCGTGCTGCGATACATTCCGCTGCAACCAAATTAGCTTAAGGAGCCAACCATGAAAGCCCCTTTAAATATTTCCAGACGTACTTTCATTAAAGCAAGCGCGCTAGTTGTGGGCGGTCTTGTAATTGCCTTCACGATTCCTCATGCTAAGCGTTTCTTAATGCCAGGCGCTACTCCAGACGTGGCAAAAGATGTGCCAAAATTACCCACACCGAATGCTTATTTGCGTATTGGTACCGATAATACGATTACTGTGATACTTGCCCATAGCGAGATGGGGCAAGGTATTTGGACAACCTTGCCTATGCTGATTGCCGAGGAGTTGGATGCAGACTGGAGCAAGATCAAGGTTGAACATGCTTCTGCTGCGCCAGAATATATTCACACCGCTTATGGCATTCAGATTACAGGCGGCTCTTCTACCACTTGGTCCGAATTCGACCGTTACCGTCAAGCTGGCGCATTAACGCGCGCATTGCTAATTAGTGCGGCGGCTGAGAAATTAGGCGTTTCTGCTGATAGTCTAAAAACTGAAAACGGTTTTGTGATAAGTGGTGATGAAAAAATCAGTTATGGCGCACTAGCAGAAGCCGCTGCCAAATTGGAAACACCAAAAGCCATTACGTTAAAAGAGCCTAAAGATTGGAAAATTATTGGCAAATCCACTAAACGGTTAGATAGCCCAGAAAAAATAAATGGTACAGCGATATTTGGTCAGGATATTCAGTTTGATGGCTTGATGACAGCGATGGTTGCGCGTTCTCCCGTGTTTGGCGGAACGGTTAAAACCTTTGATGCAACGGCTGCTAAACAAGTTAAAGGTGTACGCCAAGTGGTGCAAGTGCCGACTGGCGTCGCCGTAATTGCCGACAATTATTGGGCGGCGAAAAAAGGCCGTGAGGCATTAAAGGTAGATTGGGATTTAGGCGAAAATGCCAGCCTCGATTCAAAAGCTTTGTTGACCGAATATAAAAAAATGGCTGCAACTACTGGTTTAATCGCAGCAAAAGCGGGTGATAATAAGACAGCGATGGCTAAGGCAGAAAAATTCGTTGAGGTTGAATATGCCTTTCCTTACTTAGCGCATTCGCCCATGGAGCCGCTGAACTGCTCAGTAAAAATTGAAAAAGATGGTTGTGAGATTTGGACTGGCACGCAAATGCCAGGCTCGGATCAAACAGCGGCGGCAAAAATATTGGGTTTAAAACCTGAACAAGTCAAAATTCATACCGTATTCTTAGGCGGCGGCTTCGGCCGTCGCGCTAACCCTGCGGCTGATTTTGTATCAGAAGCAGTACATGTCTCCAAAGCGGCAGGCGTACCTGTGAAAACGGTTTGGAGTCGGGAAGATGATGTGAAAGGCGGTTATTACCGCCCAATGTATGTCCACAAAGCCAACATAGCTTTGGATAAAAATGGTATGCCATCTGCTTGGGAGCATGTGATTGTTGGCCAATCCATTTTGGTAGGCACGCCATTTGAAGCATTTCTAGTCAAAGATGGTATTGATGCAACTTCTGTAGAAGGCACCTCGGATTCACCTTATTTAAAAAACATCCCTAATCATCAAGTAAGCTTACATACGGCTAAAACAAAAATCCCAGTTCTGTGGTGGCGCTCAGTGGGGCATAGCCACACTGCGTTTGTGATGGAAAGCCTGATTGATGAGCTTGCCCATACCGAAAAAAAAGACCCGCTGGAATATCGCCGCGCATTACTTAAAGGTCACCCGCGTCATTTAGCAGCGCTTAATTTAGCCGCTGAAAAAGCAGATTGGGATAAACCACTAGCTAAGGGCGTATTCCGCGGTATTGCCGTGCATGAATCGTTTGGTAGTTTTGTGGCGCAAGTGGCAGAAGTGTCAGTCAATAAAGGCGAAGTCAAAGTGCATCGCATGGTTTCCGCCATCGATTGTGGTCTTGCAGTCAATCCAGATTCACTGAAAGCACAAATCGAATCATCAATTTCATTTGGTTTAGGTGCCGCCATGCAAAGCGAAATCACCTTTAAAGATGGCATGGTTGAGCAATCTAACTTCAACGATTACCAAGTGATGCGCATGGGCAATATGCCTAAGGTAGAAGTGTATATAGTGCAAAGCACTGAAAAAATGGGCGGTGCTGGTGAGCCTGGCTTGCCGCCAGTAGCCCCTGCGGTGACCAATGCGATTTTCGCGGCAACGGGCAAGCGTATTCGTACGTTACCGATAGGTAATCAACTAGCTTAAGTTGAGGTGAAGCCATGAAATCTGCTGATTTAGAAGTATTAACCCGCGCACTGGAATGGCTGGAAAGCGGATATAAAGCGCATTTGTTCACCGTTGTGCAAACATGGGGTTCAGCACCACGTTTGCCGGGTGCGATATTGGTGGTGCGTGAGGATGGTCACCTGATAGGCTCGGTGTCTGGCGGCTGCATTGAGGATGACTTGGCAGACAAAGCGCGTAATAAAGAGCTACCAACAACGCCTACAATCATGGAATACGGCATTAGCCGAGATGAAGCACAACGCTTCCGCATTCCTTGCGGTGGTCGCTTGCAGATATTTGTTGAGCCATTAAATACTTCAGAACAATTAAAGTTGCTACTCGACAGTTTGCATGATAGAAAACTGATTAAACGCTCAGTGAATATGAATACAGGGCAAATCAAATTAATGCAGGTGCTACCTGAAGGGTTGCCGAAAATTGATGGCGATTGGTTTCACACTTACTTTGGGCCGCAGTGGCGCTTACTGATTATTGGCGCGAATCAATTGGGTTCCATGCTGGCAAGCATGGTGCAAGTGCTTGATTTTGATGTGCTGATTTGTGAACCACGCCAAGAAATTCGCGATGAATGGCATGTAGAGGGTGTGACTTGGGTTGCAGGCATGCCCGACGATGTGGTAATAGAAATCGAGCCTGATGCGCATACGGCAATTGTTGCCGTGACGCATGACCCTAAACTGGATGATATGGCGCTACTGGAAGCACTTAAATCGGACGCGTTTTATGTAGGCGCATTAGGCTCTCACAAAAATCAAGAAAAGCGTCGCGAGCGTTTGCGTATGTTTGATTTAAATGAATTGGAGATTGCCACGCTGCGTGGACCTGTAGGGTTGCAAATTGGCAGCCGTACACCGGCTGAAATCGCCATCGCCATACTCGCTGAGTTAATTCAGGTAAAAGCACAGCAACTGAAAATGGGTACTAGTTTTATTGGTGATATTAGCGATGTGCGCTGCGAGGCTAAAGTTTAGTTCCTTATATCTGCAGGCGTATCAATATCCGCTAAAACTCCCGCATCATCACATGGCAACAGATGAACTTCATCTGAGTAACGTTTAATAATAGACCGCGCGCCCTCATCACCATGTAGGCCTGCCAGCTCGTCACGAAATTTTGCAGCAAACCCAACAGGATGACCACGTTGGTCTTTGTAAGTAGGCATAACAATAGAAGTGCCAGTATTAAGCTTGCTAGCGATAGCGCTGATGGCGGCGGGTTGAACATAAGGCATATCAGCTAGTGCAATCACAAACCCATCATTAGCTGCTTCAAAGTTAGCTGAGAAGCGAATTGCCGTAGCTAGGCTATCGGCCATTTCCTGATTATCCTTACTACAAAATACAACCTTCAAACCAGCATTTAGCAGCAATTCCGCTAAAGCTTTATTTTCTGGCCTTACTACTGCGATGCTGACTGGAATGGCTTTAATCAGGTTTTCAGCAGACGCCAGCGCTATCGGCCGGCCATCAGGTAATTGCTGTAAAAGCTTATCTGTCGAACCAAATCTGCGAGAAAAGCCAGCTGCTAATAAAATGCCTACCATTCGTAACATCTCGATGTTGATTAAGTTCTAATTATTACGACAATGCATTGCGTTGTTACACTTAACCTTAGTGGTCATTGGGTAGACTCCATAGCTCAAGATACTTATCTGATTTATTTAAAAGATTAGCGTTCATATCTTCATAATCAA
>JANOHT010000103.1:0-59983 GCA_031406605.1 Methylotenera sp.
CGTGAAAATGGTCGCCTACGCCAATTTAACTTGTCATGCCTAATCACTAAAGAGTTCATGGAAGCGGTTAAAGCGGACTCCGAGTGGAAGTTAGCATTTCCAGTGACTGAAAAAGAAGCGATTGTGGATGGCTTAAATACCAATGACGTCACCCAAGTAGTATGGCGCGAGTGGCCAGTAAAAGGTAAATACCTCACTAAGTCAGACGGCATTGATGCAGGCAAAGTAGCCTGCCGCGTATACAAAACTATCAAAGCACGTAGACTTTGGGATGTCATCATGTCCAGCACTTACGATTTTGCTGAGCCAGGTTTTATCTTGATTGATCGTGTTAACGAAATGAATAACAACTGGTTCTGCGAAAACATCCGCGCGACTAACCCATGCGGCGAGCAACCATTGCCACCTTATGGCGCTTGTTTGCTAGGTTCAGTGAATCTCACTAAGTTCGTGAAAAAACCATTCACAGACGAAGCTTATTTTGACTGGGCAGAATATCGCGATGTAGTAGCCATTTTTACCCGTATGCTAGATAACGTGGTTGAAATCAATGGCTTGCCATTACAACAACAACGCGATGAAATTGCGCGCAAACGCCGTCACGGTATGGGTTATCTGGGTTTAGGCTCTGCACTCACCATGATGAAAATGAAGTATGGCGAAGACGATTCATTGAAATTTACCGATGAAGTCACCCGTATGATGGCAGAAGTGGGCTGGGAAGTTGGCGTAGAACTGGCGACTGAAAAAGGCGCTGCGCCTATCATGGAAGAGAAATTTGAAGTCACGGCTGACATGTTAGCAAAACGCCCAGAAATGGCGGCGGATGGCATTAAAGTGGGTAGCAAAGTGGCTGGTAAAGTATTGTTAGGTAAGTACAGCCGCTACATGCAACAGTTTCCAGAAGGTTTGCGTAACCAAATCGCTACTAAGGGTGTGCGCTTTACGCACCATAGCTCAATCGCGCCAACAGGGACGATCTCACTTTCATTAGCGAATAATGCAAGCAACGGTATCGAGCCATCTTTTGCCCATCACTATGCACGTAACGTGATTCGTGAGGGTAAAAAGTCGAAAGAGAAAGTCGATGTATTCTCTTATGAGTTATTGGCCTACCGCGAGTTGATTAACCCGAAAGCGATGCCTTTCAGCGATAAGCCTGAAGAACAGTTGCCGGATTACTTCCTGGATTCATCTACCATCATGGCGAAAGCCCATGTGGACATTCAAGCAGCATCACAAAAATGGATAGATAGCTCGATTTCAAAAACCATCAATGTGCCAACGGATTATGACTTTGAAGATTTCAAAAACATCTATCTCTACGCTTACGACAAAGGCTTAAAAGGTTGTACTACATTTAGATTCAACCCAGAAGCATTCCAAGGCGTGCTGGTCACTGAAAAAGATTTGGAAAATACCACCTACAAATTCACGCTGGATGATGGCACCGAACTAGAAGTAAAAGGCAATGAAGAGATTGAGTACGATGGCGAAATTCACTCGGCCGCGAATCTTTATGATGCGTTAAAAGAAGGTTATTACGGTAAGTTCTAGGTGTAGAGTAGCGGATTTTCAATCCGCTACTCTACGTAGATTGTCATTCCGTGCTCGACATGGAATCCAGTGACTTAAACACTAGATTCCGACTTTGTCGGGATGACAACATAAAGGAGAAAATATTATGGCAGTTAAAATTGAAAAGAAAATCACTGGCTACGCGCTAGTAAACGAGCAAGATAAAATCGATGCAGCAGCAAAAGCGACTGAGTTAAAAGACCTTAATGCAAAAATCGTACAAATTGGCGAGCCGCTAGACCGCCCAGAAAAAATCACAGGCTCAACCTACAAGGTAAAAACCCCTGTAACTGAGCATGCGCTTTACATCACCATCAACGATGTAGTGATGAACGAAGGCACAGCGCAAGAGCACCGCCGTCCGTTCGAGATTTTCATCAACTCCAAAAACATGGATCACTTCCAATGGATAGTCGCCCTCACACGCGTAATGTCAGCTGTGTTCCGTAAAGGTGGCGACGTAACATTCTTGGTAGAGGAGCTTAAAAGCGTTTTCGAACCAAGCGGTGGCTACTTCAAAAAGGGCGGTAAATTTGTACCAAGTTTAGTGGCTGAGATTGGTGAAGTGGTTGAGCAACATCTGCAATCAATCGGTATGCTCAAAAAGCCAGGTTTAGACGAGCATCAACAAAAATTAGTCGATGAAAAAAAGACCGAGTATCTGCAAAAACACGCTAAATCAGGCGAAGAGATGAACGCAGAAGGCTTTCCCAAAAATGCCAGCCTTTGTAATAAGTGCCAAACCAAAGCCTCGATTGTGATGGATGGTTGTTTGACTTGTTTGAATTGTGGTGAGTCTAAATGTGGTTGATTTAATCGATAAAAGTTTGCCTAAGTGGGCGCGTGTCGCTATTGAGGACCTTCGTGAATTCGAACTCTCACAACAAAAAGCGTAAAAAATCTCCTCCTAATAAGGTGGAGGCCATAGCTTCACCAAGTCTTTATGCAAAGGCATTATATCGTCCTGCCGAAGAGATTATTCATGAGCTTCAGTTGCATCAAATCAAACTGGAAATGCAGAATGAATCTTTGCGACAGGCTCAGGCGGCGTTGGAGCTGTCACGTAATTATTACGTAAATTTATATGAGCTTTCACCGATAGGTTATCTCACTATCACCGCTGAGGAGGTAATAGCTGAGTGCAATCCGAAAGCTTCCAAGCTGCTTGGACTAAAGCATGGCCGATTAATTAATAGCCGTTTATCACAATTTGTCGCTGCTCGTGACAAAGACTGCTGGTTAAGCCAGTTCTTAAACTTTAAGCAGAGTGTTGAAAATAAAGATCTTGAGCTTGATTTAACACTGCTACGCGAAGATGATACAGAGATCTGTGTCCATCTTCAGTGTGTACAGTTGGATGAAGTTAATGTCCCCTTGATGTTGCGTATTGCGATTACGGATATCACCTCCCGTAAAATGATTGAAAACTCTTTGCGAGAGCAGGAGGAGTTTTTTCGTTTTATAACTGAGAACAGTGAAGATTTTATCGCAGTGTTGGATCTGGAAGGACGAAGGCTTTATAACAATCGGTCATATGCTAAACTTTTCGGTGATATTGCAAACCTTGAAGGTACTGACTCCTTTGCCGATATACATCCAGATGATCGAGAACGGGTTAGAAAAGCGTTTAAGGAAACCATACAAACTGGCATTGGTCAAAGGTCAGAATTTCGATTTTTACTTGCTAACGGCGTTATCCGACACATCGAATCTTCTGGTGGGTTGGTAAAAAATAACAAAAACCAGCCGTCCTTTGTAGTGGTAGTGTCACACGATATCACCGAACGCAAACGGAACGAAGATCAAATTCAGAACTTGGCGTTCTTTGACCAACTCACACAACTGCCAAACCGTCGTTTGTTTAACGACCGTATTATTCAGAGTATGGCTGCCAGCAAACGAAGTGGGCGTTTTGGCGCAGTGATATTTCTGGATCTTGACAACTTTAAGCCTATCAACGACGAGTACGGACATTCGATAGGAGACTTGTTGTTGATTGAGGTGGCAAATCGACTGAAAAGTTGTGTGCGTGAAGCAGATACCGTGTCACGCTTCGGTGGTGACGAGTTTGTGGTAATGGTGAATGAGCTAGATACTGATAAGACTAAATCAACTTTACAAGCAGAAATTGTCGCAGAAAAAGTCCGCCTCACGCTATCGGAGCCTTATTTTATTACAATGAAGCAAGCCGAAAAGGCAGATACCATAATTGAACATCATTGCACGGCGAGTTTAGGTGTGTCCTTATTTGTGGAACATAAAGTAAGTCAGGACGATATAATTAGGACGGCCGATTCAGCGATGTACAAAGCAAAAGAAGCTGGAGGCAATTTAATTCGATTCTATAATCCAATATCCTGATATGGGAGTATTTGGGTAAATTTGAAACAAACATTAATCACAAATTTAAGACAAAAAATAGAATCGCGAAAAAATAATTTTTTCGCTTAATGCATGCTTAAATTTTGACTATCAGACAGCGTACGTATAGACAGAAAACGATGCTATAAACGTTGATAGATTCTATCAATCTGCATTTCGTCTGAATCAATTGATGCATCTTCGTTCAAATTTTCATTGAAGTTGTACTCAGTCATGTTGAAGTCAGATTTTGTACTTTTTCTTAACCCATTTCTATTGTTGGGTTGATATGGAGGAAATATATAATTTAAAAGCTGTACCTTTTTGAAGAAATGTAACATTTTTATTCTCCTAAAATTGACTATACTTAAAAACGAGCATAGCCCATGCCAATAATAGGAATAAAAACAACCTGTTGATTTTTAACAATATATAGTTTATTTTTTGCAATATTGTGTTAATTGAATGTTGAGATTTATATAAAAATGTTGGAATATCACCAAGTGCTTGAGCTTCTATTTTTAATTAAGTATCATCACTGAAGGGGCTTCACCGCTCCGCAACTTGCACTCACCCATTTTCCGTTGATATCAGCTTGCTCATTTACAGGGTTGCCTTGGGCAACGCCATTGAATTTAGTTTGTCCTGCGAAGTTTTCTGGGCCTGTGATTGTT
Source organism: Methylotenera sp. (assembly GCA_031406605.1). GTDB lineage: Bacteria > Pseudomonadota > Gammaproteobacteria > Burkholderiales > Methylophilaceae > Methylotenera. Next base: position 4,614 of record JANOHT010000103.1, read on the forward strand.
CCTTCTGCAATTCCATTGCCTTTTAAATCGGCGCTGTCACAAACGAAGTCCATTTTGTAGTTGTTACCAGTACGGGTTGAGTTTTTAGTCGTGCAACCTAATTGATTTTGAATAAAAATGGGTGGCGATTTTTGATTCGCCATTTCTTGCGTAATACAAGCATTGGATACGGCTGCGCCATTTTGAATTTGTGGCATATCATATCCGTAGTCTTTTACTAGGTCTTTGATGCTTTGCATTTGATCTGCTGGAATATGGGGCACTAATCGTAACAAGTCTGAGGTTGTCGTGATTTCCCATAATCCAGGACGCATGTTGGTTTCTGCTGAGTTTGCAGTTGATACTGACAATGGGGATATTAAGGTAATAGCAAGAAGGAATTTACGCATTGAATCTCCTAGATAATTGTTGATACATAATTTTCAGAGGGCATATAAGCAAGTTAAGTTCAGATGAATGCTTATTGTCTATCGCTCTTTGGGAATATGCACGTAATACAAATAGTACTCTGTAAGTAATTAGGCTAACTTATATATTAGTTTTTTCGCCAGATTATATATCTGCAATAGACAACGAATGAGCAATGGCGCATGATTAGATTTGAATTCAAACCATTTTAAAAAGATTGGAGAATTTCATGCCCGAACATATTTACAAACTTATTGAGCTAGTCGGATCTTCAACTATCAGTTCTGATGATGCGATAAATAATGCAATTGCTAAAGCCTCAATTACGGTTAAACACATGAGTTGGTACGAATTAGTTGAATCTCGCGGTCATATCGTAGATGGCAAGATTGCTCACTATCAAGTCACAATCAAGGTTGGTTTTAGAATAGAAGGCTAATCTAAATAGCGCTTTGGCAGTCGGCATTGGGTGATGACGGATCAATGTAAGGTTGTCAACTCACCCTGTTTAGCCTGATGTCATCTCCGCTTAAGCTGAAACTAAGTGGCATAAATAATTTACGCCACTTAGCTAGTTAACTTTTTTGTTATCCGTAGTTTACATAGCCAAGTGACCATCATGGCGTTAATGTATCCAGCACTCGCGCCTAACACAACACAAAAACCTATTGCCACGATAGCATTTTGAAACGATAGCGATAGCAGAATATCTTGATTGAACAGCCCAGGTACACTTAAAAATGCCCAAATAGAGGCATATCCGTAAATCATTGCTGGAGTAACCGAAAGTAGGCTGAATACGCTTAATCTCATTAACATGGCAATCACAGCGGCAATTAATATTGGCGCCCATAGCTGGTTTGCTAATTCGCCTGACAAAGGGTTATTGATAACAAGTAATGCAGACACCCAAGAAGCAAAAGCGCCTAGCCCTATATGCATGACTGTGGAGCAAAACGCTTGATTTTTATTGATACCGCCATCCATATGAAAGAAGCATGCCCAAGTGATAAATATGGGCCATGCTGGAATGAACGGAAAGTAACCCAAAAAATAAACGGCGATGGCTGTAAGTGTGAATCCGGAAAGTGTGATTGCGTTAATAGGTTTCATGTTGGCTCCGAAGATATTGGATAGCGATATTGGTTAAACTTAGTAACTAAATTGATTGAGGCTTATTAAAACTAAGCCTTACCGGTGACGACCATTTCTATGTATTCTTCTGGTGTAATCGTGCCACCTAGTATTTGAGCAATATGTTTGTCACGCTCAGGTAGCGAGTCTTGGAGGTTATCTATACGCTTCCACTGTGCTAAAGGCGTTGTACAGTCTTTTTGCGGGACGTACTGTGAAGGCTGCAACTGCTGGTACTTATGGATGTAGCGCGTACAGTTGATGAATATTTCCGTGACATTGACGATAACAATGATTTCAGCACCAGGGAATTCGTCTAGCAATGCGCTATCTTTTTGAAGATTGGCTGTGCCGTGCACCCGCACGCGATGTGGCGTTTCAAAATCAATAAATAGCATGCCGATTTTAGGGTTAACATTGATGTTGCCCATTGATAAAAACATGCCATTTCCATCGTAACTAGGGAATGCCAAAGTATTAATATCCAAAACTTTCACAAACCCACGGCTACCACCTTTATACGAACATGTTGGATAGCCACGGTGATCAACGGTGCTCAGAAAGAACATATCTCGACTCTCGATAAAGCCTTTGTGCTCATTAGCAATTTCTGTACTGACAATGTTGGATTGCACAGCATTAGCTAGTCTTTGGGTATCAAACTCTTCTTGTAGCGCGAGGTGTTGTTTACCATATAAATCCGTCATAAAACTTCCTGTTTTAAATATCCATATATCGGATATATATAAAATTTAATTTGTATATTTATGGAAACATGTTAATAATTTATGCTTATATTAGTCAATTAATAGCATTATTTATATGTCCGATATTCGGACACTAATTGGATTGACGCAATGAAAAGCAGAAAAAATATGAATGTGGCAAGCACCCAAACAAGTCCGTCTACGGGTAGCTTAAATCGCTCGCTCATATTGATAAGTGCAATAGCGCGTGGGTCAAGAAAAGGCAGCTTGCTCACTGAGCTTGTGACTAGAACGGGGCTGCCACGCACTACTATTCATCGAGTATTGGATGCGTTGATTGAAATTGGGTGGATAGAAAAGGATGAAACAAGTAGCCGATTTAAACTAGGATTAGATTTAGCCGCATTAGGCTACACAGCAATTACACACAATTCTCTTGAGCGTATTGCAAGTGTGGAGCTCAGTACTTTGGCCGAAGATATCAACCAAGTGATCTATCTGGGTGTCAGGTCTGGACTTGATATGGTCTGTGTAGGTCGTTATGAAAGCCAATCTCAGATCATGGTAGGAAGAGGTTGGGTTGGCATGAGGGGGCCATTAGGAATGAGTCCAAGCTGCATGGGTATGTTCGCTAAGATGCCTGCAAATGAGGTGCATGAAATAGTACATGCAAATATGTCACGCTATCACCGTATTGAAGGGTTTGATGAACTTGGTTTTCATCGAACACTGCAAGAGTCGATCAAAATTGGCTATGGTCTCTATGACAATATTCTTTTAGATAGAACGACGAGTGGGCTTGGTGTGGCCATACTGGATCCATCAGGTTACCCAATAGCTTCTATAGGCACTACCTATATTAACGGCTGGTTATCAACGGATCAAAAGCGCACCTGTTTAGAAAAATTACATGCAGCAACGTCTAAAATAACTTCAACATTATTTTTAGCGATGGAGACCTAGTTAATCAAGTACTAAAATTGAGGTTTGATAGAAACCAGTTAGGACACAACAGTATTTATACTTATGAGTCAGTGACAAACGCATTAGTCTCTTTGTTAACAGCAGCGTTAATCGCGATTACAGCAGGGTGGCTCGCGCGTCTATCCACCGAAATAGCATAAAACCGCTCGAGCACTTCATCTGTCTGGCCGATTTTAACAACCCCATATTGCAATTGCACTTCCTCATCAATCATAGATGGTGCAGTGAAGATTCCGACCCCAGCCTGACCAAAAACCTTCATTAATGCACTATCGTCGAACTCACCCACCAAAGTCGGGCGGAGGCGCTTCATGTCCAACCACTGCATAAGTCTTTTGCGCATGCTAGTGTCAGTGCTTGGCACCAGTAACGGAGCACGGTTGAGGCTGTCGGGGAAGTTTCTGCCATATTGTTCTGCCAGTTTTGTGGAGGCAAAAAAACTCACACCACATTCAACAAGCTTATTGCTATAGCCCTTGATGTTAATATCCGTGGGCATCGGTCTATCGGATAGCACCAAATCTAAACGGTGTATCGCCAAATCAGCTAACAAACGCTCTAACTTATCCTCTTTACATATTATTTTTATAGGCTCTTCAAGGCACATTGCTGGGGCTAACAGTCTATATACAATAGACTTTGTCATCACATCGGCAATGCCGACTCGAAATTGTGTCAGGCGTTTTACCGTTCCTCCACTTAAAGCCTGCTCCATTTCAGCGCCAACTTCAAAAATTTCATCCGCGTAAGATAAAGCCAATCGGCCTGTTTCGGTAAGCTCTAGCCCTCGCCCGACACGGCGAAATAGCGTGGTTTCTAACGATGCCTCTAACAAGCCAATCTGACCGCTGAGTGTTTGTGGTGTGAGGTCTAGCTGCTCGCTAGCGCGAGCTATACTACCTGCGTGAGCAACCTGCCAGAAATAGTGTAGTTGTTTGTAATTCATGATGAAGTCTCGATAATCAGTTTTTTACGAGCATTTAATCAGTATATGCTTTATTTTTACGAAGTGTTAATTCACCTATCATACATGCACTTTTAATGCTTATTTAAAGGAAACATGATGCAGCTTGATATTCAGACTAACGGCTTTTCGTTAACAGAAGGTATACGTATCTACACCACACGACGCATGCAATTTGCGCTGGATCGCAATGACGGACAAATTTTAAATGCAAGGGTGAGCCTTGCCGACATTAATGGCCCGCGTGGTGGAATCGACAAACGATGCCAAATAAACCTATCATTGGTTGGGCAGAATAACATCGTGATTGAGGATATTGAAGCTGATTTATATGTGGCTATCGATCGTGCAAGTGATCGTTGTGAGCGTACACTCACAAGACGGTTGGAACGTTTACGGGAACATTCGCACGATTCTGCAAACATTCAATTAGAGGTTGAATAGTAATAAAATCGATAGTTTTAGCGAGTTTGATCTAAGTGAATCAAAACTTAATTTAAACCTTAGTTTTAATTTTATGGAGTTAGTAATGAAGCGCATTGTTTATTTTTTAGCTACGAATCTTGCCATTATGTTGGTGCTTTCAGTCACCATGCGCATATTGGGTGTGGAGCCTTACCTTAATGCGAATGGCCTTGACCTTGGCAATCTATTGGCATTTGCGGCCATTATGGGTTTTGGCGGTGCGTTTATTTCACTCGCTATTTCCAAGTGGTCAGCAAAACGTATGTCAGGCGCGGTGGTGATTGAGGAGCCTCGTACGCAGACGGAAATCTGGTTGATGAAAACTGTGCGCCAACAGGCGGACATGGTCGGTATCAAAATGCCAGAAGTTGCGGTATTTGATTCACCGGAGGTGAATGCTTTTGCTACCGGCATGACTAAAAACAGCTCGTTGGTTGCTGTATCAACGGGTTTGCTCAATGCCATGAGTAAAGATGAAGCCGAGGCGGTGCTAGCACATGAAGTGTCGCACATTGCCAATGGCGACATGGTGACGCTTACGCTGATTCAGGGTGTGGTCAATACCTTCGTGATGTTTTTATCTCGCGTGATTGGTTATGCCGTAGATAAAATTATTTTCAAGACCGCAAAAGGTACTGGGCCAGCCTTCTTTGTCACTATGATTGTGGCTGAGCTGGTATTGGGTGTGCTGGCTTCTATTATCGTGATGTGGTTTTCGCGCCAACGTGAGTTTCGTGCGGATGCTGGTGCAGCAAAATTATCTAGTTCTAAGAAGATGATAGCGGCATTAGAGCGTTTACAAGCGCAACATGAGCCTTCAGTCTTGCCTAAACAAATGGCAGCTTTTGGTATCTCTGGCAGTGGTTCAGGCGGATTGAAGCGACTATTTTCAAGTCACCCTGGTTTGGATGAGCGTATTGCAGCACTGCGATTACTGTAGCTCATGGCGTGTTGTAGAAGATTAATCCATTTTATTTTTATGTTGAAAGAAAAATATGAAACGTGTTGAGCGCGCTTTAGAGCACTTTATATTTACAAGTCGCTGGTTATTAGTACCCTTTTATATAGGCTTGGTTGCCGCAGTCGGGTTGCTACTAGTCAAGTTTGCTAAAGCATTTGCTGTCTTACTGCCGATTGTCTTCAATGGTGACGGTAGCGCAGCATTGTTGGGAATTCTTACCCTTGTTGACATAACGCTGGTTGCGAACTTGTTGTTAATCATTATTTTTGCCGGATATGAGAATTTTGTTTCAAAAATCGACACTGGTGGTAATGAGGATCGCCCTGATTGGATGGGGCATGTAAGTTTTTCAGACTTAAAACTAAAGCTAATTGGCTCTATCGTCGCTATTTCAGGTATCGAACTTCTTAAGTATTTTATCAATGTGAAAGAAGTTTTGGCGTCCACGAATGGTAGTCAGCAGTTGGCGTGGTTGGTTGGTATTCATTTGACACTGGTTTTTTCTGGGGTCATGTTTGCAACGATGGATCGTATTTCGTCTGGCGTACACGTTAAGAAGGAAAAATAAAGTTTGAATGTAAAAGCCCCTTTTAGCCGACGTATCGTCCCATGGCTTGCTTTGGTGGGTTTGGCATTACTTGCATTTATCGTAGTTTCACCATTCCTTGCGCCGTTCGCTTGGGCAGCGGTGCTGGCCTATGCTTCTTGGCCTGTTGCTGAACGTATACGTCTTTGGTGTAAAGGGCGAGATACGCTGGCGGCGAGCCTGACCACTTTGTTCGCAGCATTAACGCTATTTTTGCCTTTACTATGGCTTATTTGGCTTGCGCAACAGGAGGTTACCAATGTTTATCATGCGCTACAGGCATTTTTGGCAACGCCTCCACCAGTGCCAGAGATGCTGCGCGGTTTGCCATGGTTGGGTGATTGGCTTGTACAACTGCAATCCACGCTTGCCGCTAATCCAGAAGGCGTTTCTTCTGCCATTAAAGCATGGCTAGCCGCACATTTGAATGAGCTAGCGACACTGGCTGGTGGCGTTGGCAAAAATCTGGCAAAACTGATATTTGTTGTGGTAATTCTGTTTTTTTTCTATCGAGATGGCATACGCATCATAAGAGAGTTACGCCATGTATTAGCACGATTTATCGGGCCACAGGTAAATGACTATTTACATGCAGCGGGTACCACCACTCGTGCTGTGGTGTACGGTGTTTTGCTTACCGCTTTGGTGCAAGGAGTGGTGGCGGGAGCCGGTTATTGGGTTGCTGGATTGTCATCGCCAGTAATCTTTGGTGTAGTAACTGCCATGCTGGCGTTGATTCCATTTTGTACCCCTTTAGCATGGGGTTCGGCGGGACTCTGGTTATTAATGCAAGGACACACGGTAGAGGCCATTGGGATATGGGTATGGGGTGCAGTAGTTGTGAGCCAGCTTGATAATGTACTCAGGCCATTTTTTATCAGTAGTGTGAGCCCTATTCCATTCCTACTCGTACTGGTTGGCGTGCTAGGCGGGCTTTTAGCTTTTGGACTAGTAGGTTTGTTTATGGGGCCGATTATATTAGCTGTGGTTTGGGCGGTATGGTGTGAATGGACAACGCATCTTGATGAAAACGATATTTCGTCAAGTTCAGGTGATTCTTAGTAAATTTAATTATGAATGGGAAATAAGATGGGCGACTTGCAATCGATTGGCACCTGGTGGATGTGGGCAGGATTTGTAATATTTGTAATAGCCATGTTGGCAGTTGATATGGTTTTATTAGGTCGTCAAGGCGCACAGAAAGTGAGCGCACGGGAAGCGTTAACTTGGTCTATGGTTTGGTTTGCAATGGCAATGCTCTTCGGGGGTGCGCTGTGGGGTTGGCTAGATCACACAGTCGGACGTGAAATTGCGGACATTAAGGTCATGGAATACCTGACGGGTTACCTACTGGAAAAAACGTTGGCAATGGACAATATTTTTGTCTTCGTCATGATTTTTAGCTATTTTGCAGTGCCGTTAGAGTTCCAGAAGCGAGCGTTGTTATATGGCGTATTAGGTGCGATTGTCTTGCGTGCTTTGATGATACTAATGGGTGCTTGGTTGATTGCACAGTTTCATTGGGTATTGTATGTATTTGGCGTCTTTTTGCTGATTACGGGTATTAAGATGTTTATATTTGCCGATCATGAACCTAATCTTGCGAATAATCCGCTACTGAAATGGCTTCGGAGTCGTATTCGCATTACTGATGGCTATCACGGTGACAAATTCTGGATAGTAGAAAATGGTGTGCGCTGGTTTACCCCAATGTTTCTGGTGTTGGTGCTAATTGAATTTTCAGATGTAATCTTCGCAATGGACAGTATTCCAGCTATTTTTGCTGTTACCAGTGATCCGTTTATTGTGTTTACTTCCAACATTTTTGCTATTCTCGGTTTGCGCGCGTTGTACTTTTTACTCGCAGATATGGCTAATCGATTTCATCTGCTCAAATACGGCTTGGCTGTGGTTTTAATTTTTGTAGGTACTAAAATGTTGATCGTGGATTGGTTCAAAATCCCCGTAGCAGTTTCTCTGGCTGTGGTGGTTGCTGTGCTTGGTACCAGCATGTTATTAAGCTTAATCTCAAGCCGAAAAGCACCTGCTGCAAGGTAAGTATTAATCAGAAAACCATTATTGCTTATTAAGTCTGTGCTTTGAGGAAAATAAAAAGCCCAATCATCTCTGATTGGGCTTTTTTAATAACTGAAACTAAGTTTTACTGGCTTAATGCAAATTACTTATTCATTACGTACATTGTCACTTCAAAGCCAAAACGCATTTCAGTAGCAGCTGGTGTAGTCCACATAATAATTCTCCTTTAATTTTTGCATCAACATTGATGACTTGCTTATATGACTTTCATCATACTCGGCAGTTTCAGCTCAACTCTATGCAGTTCAATGAATGCAGCCTCATGATTTTACGTATTTAAATTAAGTAAAATCTAATCAAAAGGTTAATCTTCATCACTACACTAAATGAAAGGCTCACCTTTCAATGTGTTGTATGTTTGATACTTAGATTTTAAAAGTTATCATATAAAGTGTAAGCTTAAGATACTTAGTTTTTAACGAGACGCCTTAACCTTAGAGCAACAGAAAATGAATGAATTGAAAACCAATCGAAGCGATGTTCCAACTGAAAGTGACTGGGGATCGCTTAATCATGTACATACGCTAGTATTGATGATGGCGACTGTCATCGGTATTTATCTATGTTATCAAATGGCGGTGCCGTTTCTGTCAGTGCTAGCTTGGGCATTGACGCTGGCGGTTTTATTTACCCCTTTGCAACGATGGCTTGAGTCTAAATTAAAACTTCCAAGTTTAGCGGCACTTATATCTATTATGTTAATAGGTCCAATCGTAGTTGTTCCAGCGATGTTTGTTGGACAACAGCTGGTTTCGCAAGCGCTAAAGGGGGCGCAATTGATTGAGACAAAAGTCAATTCCGGTGAGTGGCGACGCACGCTTGAAACGCAGCCACAACTAGCGCCTATTGTAGATAAGATCGAGCAGCATATTGACCTGCCCGGCGCACTGAACTCATTCAACACATGGTTGGGTGCCACAGCGGGTGCGATTGTCAAAGGCTCTGTATTTCAACTGATAGGGTTGTGTTTGGTTTTTTATATGCTGTTCTTTTTTCTTCGAGATCGTCATTTGGCGCTCAAATCACTCGAATCTTTATCACCACTTTCTGAAGCCGAGATGGGGAAGGTATTCACAAGGGTCGGAGATACCATACATGCTACCGTCTACGGCACGTTTGCCATTGCGGTTGTGCAGGGCCTTTTAGGCGGGCTAATGTTTTGGTGGCTAGGTTTGCCAGCGCCACTGTTGTGGGCATTGGTGATGGGCTTGCTGGCAATTGTACCTATGTTAGGTACGTTCATTATTTGGGCACCAGCAGCACTTTTTCTGGTTTTGGAAGGCAATTGGGGCGGCGCCCTGACACTGGTCTTGTGGGGCATATTGGTTGTTGGCACAATTGACAACTTGCTCAGACCTATCTTTGTTGGTAATAGACTGCATCTTCATACTATTCTTGCATTTATGTCTGTAGTCGGTGGGTTAATTCTATTTGGCCCAGCGGGTCTGGTTTTGGGGCCAGTGACGTTAACAGTGACGGGTACATTATTGGAAATTTGGTTTAAGCGAACCGCTGTCAAAATTACTTGAAATAGGCGCATTATTTTTGATCCACTGGTAAGTAGATATTTAGAACCTATCACAGTTCCAGTTGTGCCAAGAAATTTCAATTCAATGATAATTTCCCTTTAAGGGTTAGACGCTATTCTTCAAGGTTATTTTTGTAATTTCCTACTTTATCAGACGCTAGAAAAGCGCATACCAAGCATACTGCACAAATTATGCTGTGAATGTTTAAATCGACATATGTGCTGTTCTGCAGATGCCTCAAACTCACTAATATTAACAATCATACTACTCTCATAGGCATAGTAAGCGCATCGGAAATTATCAAGAGAATTGAGGGAACTCAGCTGATGTTGATGATAGGTAATATGATCAACATCATAAAAATAACGAATGTATCTGGGCTGAAAGCTTGCATTGAAATTAATTTTTGAAATACGCCATGCACCTAGCGCTAGAAACACAGTCAAAACGACTGGAAATTCTTCAGGTAACAATGCCATCGCCAAGGTAATGCCAGAATACATAAAAAAAGCCCGATCAGCGCTATACGTCTGACAAGATAAGCGGTTTTTTCCTGAAGTCTGGTGGTTTTGAGGGATAAGGTCTGTAAAGCCTTACCGATGGGGCCAACCTCTGTATGAGGTCCAGTCCTAAACACTTCGGCACTGGCATGCACTTGACTATGAGACTTCCAGAAAAGATGAACGGCAGGTCGTCGCCTCCAGGCCTTTGCATTTGTGTTGCGCCATCCCATGTTAGCTTACGCACAGGTAATGATTCTCCGGTTAATAAAGACTCATCCACCATGTCCAGCAATATGGCGTCTGCAGGCGCACGATCTCCTTCTTTAATCAGTAAATGATCTCCGCGTACGATTTCTCGGCTGGAGATATTTTGGATACTTCCTTCGCGTATTACCATTGCCCGTGGTGTTGCCAGCCCTCTTAACGCTTCAAGGGCGCGTTCAGTTTTACGACCCTGATACACCGTGATAGCAAAAATTACAAAAACAGATGCAAGCAGGGCAAGTGCCTCTTGCAAATCGCCAAGCCATAAGTAGGCAATGCCTGCCACTACTAATAGCATAAACATGGGCTCGTGCATCACCTCGAAGGCAATTGCCCTAAGGTTACGGGAGTTTGCAGTTGGTAGCTCGTTATAACCTTCTGTTGAGAGCTTTGCGGCAACTTCAGCGTTGGTTAATCCTCGTGGCATTTAGCACCTGCTTTGTTTGATAGTACCGAAACCTATTCGTTGTTTCAGCAATGAAGCTGATTGTCAGGTCATGATGCTCTTCCTTAGAATGTGAGTGCAATGCGTTCAGCTATGTGTGACTTTCAGCGAAACGTGTGAATCGAAGTATTTTAGTCACTCAGCGAGCTCATTGGCATTGATATACGCCGACAGGTGGTATATCGCCACCACCATTAGTCAACAATCCATCTGTGCAGGGTTATTTCGCATGTAAACTTGCGTTTAATTGATCAATTACTTCTGCCCAATCTGCGTCATTAAGAATTTCTTCACGCAAGAACGATGCTTGTGCTGCCGTCCAAAAAGGAGCCTCAGAAAGCAACACATCAGTCGCTAAATGACTATGGGTCTTGATGAAATTTTCTATGGCTAACTGATCTGAAGGTAGGCCCAGTTGGGCAAAAAGATTGTTAAGTGTGTGTGTAGATGCTTCCATAAATGTTCTCCGTATAATTATTTAAGACAAATTATCTCTATGGTTAATTTAGACGCAATTCAGGAATATAATTTACTAATCTCATTACATTTAAACAACCGCATCTAAAGTCAGTTTTAGCCACTATACTTGTTGTGGTCACCTAATGTAATCGAGACGTTGTATATCATTTGCTAACCTAAGTTCTGGAAGTGAAGCTAGCTATGAACATCTCCTCTGCTGTGAAAGGCATCCTATTCGATCTGGATGGGGTACTTTACATTGGTTCTTGCGCTATCGAAGGTGCGGTTGATGCTGTTGCAAAAATTCGAGCTAGCGGTATACCATGCCGCTTCGTCACCAATACCAGCACTTTGTCTTTGGCGTCGCTACAACAAAAAATAAATGCTTTGGGCTTTTCAATTCCTGCCAATGAAATTATCAGTGCGCCACAAGCTACCTTACTTTACCTACGGCGTCAGCATCAACCAGTTTGCCGTTTACTCCTGGCGGATGATGTAAAGCACGATTTTAAGGAATTCCATCAATCGGATATTGCAGCGAATTACATTGTAATCGGCGACATAGGCGATGCTTGGTCTTATTCATTGTTAAATGAGGTTTTTAATTGTCTGATGCAGGGTGCTAAGCTGATTGCAATCCATAAAAATAGATTTTGGCAAACCGAACATGGCTTGCAAATGGACATAGGTGGGTTTATCGATAGCCTTGAGTACGCGAGTGGTGTCAAAGCGATGATTATCGGCAAACCTTCTGCTGATTTTTTTCAGATTGCACTGAATGATATGGGGCTTAAACCTAATGAGGCTGTTATTGTAGGTGATGATATCGATGTGGATGTTGGTGGCGGGCAGCTGGCTGGCCTAAAAGGCATTTTGGTAAAAACTGGAAAATTCCGACAGACATATGCAGACGCATCTGCTGTTAAACCCGATTTGATTATTGATTCAGTTGCGAATTTGCCACGCGCGCTAGGTTTGTAGTATTCGCAGCTAAGTTGAAGGGTTGCAAAATTGCAGTTTATGTATTTGCTATGTAGGCAAATCATTAGAAATTGCTAAAGTGTTAATAGCCTAGTTTAGCTTTATTATTGATTAATCATATTGAAACAAAAAACGATGACTAGCATTGCAAAAGACATAGAAATCGATAGCGCCGTCTATAAAACGCTGTTGGAATCAACTAAAGCGATTCCATGGAAAATAGACTGGAACACCATGAGTTTTGCCTATATAGGCCCGCAGATAGAGCGTTTACTTGGCTGGAAGCCATCAAGTTGGGTGAGTGCGCAAGATTGGGCAGAGAGAATGCATCCGGAAGACAGAGAGTGGGTGGTTGATTTTTGCGTCTCGCAGTCAAAAGCCGGAACCGATCATGAGGCAGATTATCGCGCGCTTACTAAAGATGGCGATTATGTATGGATTCGTGATGTGGTACACGTGGTTCGTAATGCAAGCGGTGAGGTGGAGTCACTGATTGGATTTATGTTTGATATAAGTGAGCGGAAAAAAATAGAAGAAGATTTAATTAGCTTACAGAAAAAATTAGAAGAGTTCTCTTTTAAAGATAGCTTAACTGGTGTTGCTAATCGACGTATGTTCGATTCTATTATGGAAGTAGAGTGGGTCAATGCACGGCGTAATAATCAGCCACTTTCGCTCATCATGATTGATATTGATTATTTTAAGCAATATAACGACCATTATGGTCATATTCAGGGGGATGAGTGTTTAAAGCGAGTAGGACAGGCATTGAGTGCATCCGCAAGCAGAGCACGTGATTTCTTTGCGCGTTTTGGCGGGGAAGAGTTTGTATTAGTGTTGCCTGAAACGGACGAAATTTCTTCTAAAAAGATTGCAGAACGTTGCCGCAGTCTCATTTTTAAAGAACAGATCCCACATGAAAAATCTCAAGTCAGCCATGTGTTGACCATTAGTTTAGGCGTTAGTACTATTGTTCCATCACACAAAGATGAGGCTATCGCGTTTATCGAAGAAGTAGATAAGCGGCTATATCAAGCAAAGCAAAAAGGTCGCAACTGTATTATTGCCGCTAGTTAGCATTTTTAATCCAATATGGCGGATGTTTTGTATTTGGTTCAAATGCTTGCATCTCTGCACGACTAAAAATGGTGAACGCTTCATCAAGGGAGATTCTTTCAGTTTCTGCATTCGTTTTAACAATTGGCCGTGCGTAACTTAGCCATGCTGGGTTTTGGCCATAGCCATTGTCGTTCATGCAGTTTGTAAGTACTGTAGTACGACTGCTCAATAGCTCCAATTTTTGAAACTCCACAATTGGCACTTTATTCGCAATAGAGTTTTCTGCGATGCCCGCACATTTATCACCAATTTTTACTAACAAAGCTTGGGCTGGGGTTAACGCATTTGTAGATAAGTCATCCGATAAATTAAAAGCCCACCAAGTAGCAGTGCCGGCCAAAGCCAAAATTGCCACTATATATTTGTTAAGTCGTTTCTTTTGCATGGGCTGCTCAACTTATTTTAGTATTACCAAAATTTAATATCATTTTGAACATCAGTGAAAGGCAATGCAACGCTTATCGCGCTTATTGACTAGCTTACTAAGCAGTTTGTACACATCTCTAAAACGTTAACTAATCTCTAGACCCTAGAAAATCAAGCTTGCCCAGCTCAACACCATGATGGCGTAGAATGTTATAGGTAGTGGTCGCATGAAAATAGACATTCGGATTGACCCAATTAAGCAAGTAAGCCTGACCTGTAAACGTTAAATTTGTTTTGCGCACAGTAATAACGATATCACGGCTTTCAGCACCCTCTAACTGCGCTGGTTGAATGCTGTTTATAAAGACAATGGTTTTAGCGATGCGCGCTTGCAAGTCAGCAAACGTAGTTTCATCGTCTTCATACTTTGGCACTTCTATCCCGGCTAAACGCGCCGCCGCACCTTTACTCATGTCAGTGGCGATTTGTATTTGACGGGTAAGCGGGTACATATCAGGTGCAAGGCGCCCATTTAAAAATACACTGTGGTCAATTTTCTTGGCATCTGCGTGATCTTCGCCTTTTTTTAGCACGGCTGCGAGGTTAGTCAATATGCGCTTGAGTGGTGGGATGGTTGCATCGTACATCGTTAACATGGGTTTAAATCCTAAGAATCATTAAGTTGAATTGCAGGTATTAGTGTAACAATCTTAATGTCATCTAATCTAGATGCATGAATCCACATGCAAATAATGACAGTATCAAATGATTGCTTGAAGCTTTACTTGTCAGAAAACTCTGCCGCCAGCATGTCTTGTATAAGCTCTAGTCTGACTAAGGGGCTGTCTAGCTCTAGCATTCTTTGTTTTTGGATGAGTGGCATATTGATGATTTCGCACCAACGGTTTGCAACCCACCCACACTCGTTAATTTTATAGGGCTTGCCAATTGGCATGTCTATCTCGGCAAGGTTTTGCTCACTTAATGCTTCAATAAGTCGTTGCAGGTGTACTTTCGTGATCTGTAGGTCGTCTGGAATCAGCATGCTTGGCTCGTTAGCAATATCCTCAACCTCGCCTATCCATAGCCCGTCTTTTTGTTGCGTTGCTGATTTAACATGAAATCTGTGCTGACCTAAGCAACGAATCGTAATCAGTCCGGGTGTAGTGGCATCTGTATCCAATATGGTAAAAGCGGTGCCCACCTTGGCAAAGGGTATGAGTTCTTTGTCATCCGCCATCACATCATTTTCAGCATGACTGTCTAAATATACGGCTACCACGCCAAAAGGTGTTTTGTTACGCAAACAAGCACTTACCATGTCTAGGTAACGCATTTCAAATATCCTGAGTGGCAGCAATCCCTCAGGAAAAATGACCACATTTAGTGGAAACAGCGGTAAAGAATAGTGTGTCATGAGTGATCGATAATGCCTGAACGAAGATTAAAAAATTATTTTTGCTTCAGCAGTGATGACAGTTTCTAATGTTGCCAGTTCATTCAATATGGCACAAGCCAAAGTATACAAAAACCCAAGTGATTGCGAGGTCATCGGTAATCACTGGTTGCTAAATACAACCACAGTGCCACCAGATTCATTATCCCTTCAATTGGTGGAAAATCGTTGAAGCAGTGATACTACTCAATCACTGTGCGTGAGAATTGCCAAAACGGGATAGTGCGTTTGCTAACAAAGTTACATGATGTGCGATATCAACGATATTTAGTATAAGAAAGATGTAAAAATTCGGTGATTATTAATGAAATTATTCTGATAAGCGACACTACAATTAAAAGGAATTATTTATGAGTTCATCATTAAAAGCAACGCTGAATGGCTGGCATTTGTGGGGTCTTGCCGTCGGTTTAGTGATATCGGGTGAGTATTTTGGCTGGAGTTACGGCTGGGATAAAGCGGGCACTTTGGGGTTTTTGGTAACCTCTATTCTAATTGCCATTATGTATACCACCTTTATTTTTAGTTTTACTGAGTTAACTACTTCAATTCCGCATGCTGGGGGTCCCTTTGCTTATGCACGACGCGCTTTTGGTTCTAAAATGGCTTATGTTGCCGGTTTTGCAACGTTAATTGAGTTTGTGTTCGCACCACCTGCTATTGCGATGGCCATTGGCGCTTACTTAAACGTACAGTTTCCCGGAGTTAATCCAACATCCTTTGCGATTGGCGCTTACGTGATATTCGTTGGACTGAATATTGTTGGCGTACGTATTGCCGCAACGTTCGAATTATTTGTCACGGTGCTGGCTATTTTTGAACTGTTAGTCTTTATGGGCGTGGTTTCTCCAGGTTTTTCTATGGCTAATTTCGTAGCTGGTGGATGGTCAGGTCAAAACGATTTCACCATGGCGGCAATTCCTGGCATGGTGGCTGCTATACCGTTTGCAATTTGGTTTTTCTTGGCGATTGAAGGGGTTGCGATGGCCGCAGAAGAGGCAAAAGATCCTAGAAGAACGATTCCTAGAGCTTACATTGGCGGCATTTTAACCTTGGTAGTGTTGGCGATTGGCGTCATGGTATTTGCAGGTGGGGCCGGTGATTGGAAAACGCTGTCAAATATTAACGACCCATTACCACAAGCCATGAAAATGATTGTTGGTGAGAATAGTGGCTGGTTACATATGTTGGTATGGATTGGCTTGTTCGGGTTGGTTGCTTCTTTCCATGGAATTATTCTTGGTTATTCACGCCAAATTTTTGCACTATCGCGTGCAGGTTATATGCCTAAGTATTTCGGTGTTGTGAATGATAAATTCAAAACACCGCATCGTGCGATTATTGCAGGTGCAGTGGTAGGTATGGCAGCGATTTTAGGTGATAGCTTTAAGTTTGCAGGACAATCACTTACTGCCAACTTAATTACCATGGCAGTGTTCGGTGCGATTGTGATGTACATTGTTTCTATGCTAAGTCTATTTGCATTACGTAAAAATGAGCCAAATTTGGATCGCCCATTTACCGCGTTTGCATATCCTTTGTTTCCAACTATTGCGCTAACCTTAGCTTCAATAAGCTTAGTGACCATGATTTATTTTAATCAACAATTGACTATCGTGTTCTTTGGTTTAATGGCATTAGGTTACGTATATTTCAGTATGACGCAACATCACCGTGATGCTTCTGCTGATAACAAGGTTGCTGCTGCTTTAAGTTGATTGAGTTGAGCCGCGCTAGTATGTTTCACTAGCGCGGTGTAAGCTCTTTAGTTTGGATCGCCAGATTTATACAAAGGTTATTGCATCATGGCTTATCGCTATATTGTCGGTACGCATACCTATCTTTTTTCCGACCTAAAAGAACTATTGGCCAAGGCCACCCCAGCGCGTTCGGGTGATTATCTTGCAGGCTTAGCTGCTGAAACCTATGCCGAACGTATGGCTGCTAGAATGTGTTTGGCAGAAATTCCGCTCAAGCGGTTTTTAGAGGAATTAATTATTCCTTATGAAACTGATGAAGTCACACGGTTAATTGTAGATACCCACGATAAGCAGGCTTTTGTTGAAATTAGCCATCTGACCGTAGGTGATTTTCGTGATTGGCTACTCTCGGATATTGCAGATTCAGCTACGTTAAAGCGCGTAGCGCCGGGTATTACGCCTGAAATGGCGGCTGCCGTTAGCAAGTTAATGCGTAATCAAGACTTGATTCTGGTCGCCAAAAAGTGCCATGTGATCACCACCTTTAGAAACACCATCGGCTTACCTGGGCATATTTCCGTACGCCTGCAGCCCAACCACCCTACCGACGACGCGCGAGGAATTGCTGCCTCAATGTTAGATGGTTTGTTATACGGTGCAGGCGATGCCGTCATTGGTATTAATCCTGCCACCGATAGCTTGCCTGCACTGATGGATTTGTATTATCTGGTGGATGAGGTGATCAATCAGTACAACATTCCTACGCAATCGTGCATTCTTACGCATGTGACGAATCAAATTCAGTTGATAGAAAAAGGGGCGCCTATCGACTTAGTGTTTCAATCGATTGCTGGTACAGAAAAAGCGAACAAAAGTTTTGGTATTGATATTGCCTTGCTTAGAGAAGCGCAGTCAGCGGCGCTTTCGCTTAACCGAGGTACCGTAAAAAATGAGCACGGTAGCAGTAACGTCATGTACTTTGAAACAGGGCAAGGCTCGGTACTTTCTGCCAATGCCAACTTTGGGGTTGACCAGCAAACCTGCGAAGCGCGTGCTTACGCAATCGCTCGGCACCTGTCACCATTACTGACCAATACCGTTGTCGGTTTTATTGGCCCTGAGTATCTGTATGATGGTAAGCAAATTATCCGTGCTGGGTTAGAAGATCATTTCTGTGGCAAATTACTTGGTGTGCCCTTAGGTTGCGATGTTTGCTACACCAATCATGCCGAAGCTGATCAGGACGATATGGACACTTTGATGACATTGCTCGCCACGGCTGGTTTAACCTTTATCATGGGGATTCCAGGTGCTGATGACATTATGTTGAATTATCAAACGACATCGTTCCATGATGCGCTCTATTTGCGCAAAGTGTTGGGTTTGCGTGCTGCACCGGAGTTTGAGCAATGGCTAAAAACAATGAATATTATGGATGCTCACGGGAAAATCCAGCCAGTGACCAAAGCGCATGGCATGTTACAAAATATGCCAAGAAACTTACTAAATGCAGCTTAAATTTAGTTGATGCTAACGTGATGTCAATGAATAATGTATGAGTAAAATACCTAAAGATACCTTGCCGGCGGCACATTTATCAGCAGACCCTTGGCTTCAACTCAGAGGTTTTACGCGCGCGCGCATTGCACTTGGGCGCGTAGGTAGTAGTTTGCCGACTAAAGAGGTGTTAGATTTTGGTTTAGCACATGCCATGGCGCGCGATGCTGTACATTTGGCATTGGATGTGGACGCGCTGGAAAAGGGTATACAGTCACAAGGGTTTACTACCATTCGCGTGCATAGCAAAGCGCCCGATCGATCAAGTTATCTACTTCGGCCAGATTTAGGTCGAAGGTTAACTGATCAAAGCTTAGCTGAATTGGAGAATCAGGCCGCACTTAAAAGTAGCGCTACTGAACCTATTGATTTTATGGTTGTGGTGGGTGATGGTCTGTCGTCACTGGCTGTAGCACGCCATGTACAGCCACTACTCGTGGAGATGCTTAAATTTCTCCCAGTAGAATGGAAACTGGGCCCTGTGGTTATTGCAAGTCAGGCGCGCGTCGCGGTCGCCGACGAGGTTGGACAAGCGCTCGGTGCGCGCATGGTGGCAATGTTGATAGGTGAGCGGCCAGGATTGAGTTCTCCGGATAGTTTAGGCATTTATCTTACTTATAATCCCAAGGTTGGATTAAGCGACGCGGATCGTAACTGTATTTCTAATGTACGTCCTGAAGGCTTACATTATCAAGCTGCCGCAAAGAAACTATTATGGTTAGCGAAAGAAGCGGCACGTCTTAAAGTGTCTGGCGTCGCGTTAAAAGATGAGAGCGATATTCAGGAAATAGACCAAAAATCTACACTGAAAATTAGTGAACGGTGATTCAAAAAGCATCTGTGATTCAATAGACTAAGTAAGCGTCATATTTAAATAACTTCAGGCGGGGTAGGTAAATTCAACCTTAATTGGGTGTAACCGTTTATAGGTAACTGATGGGAGTTCACCAAACATTTTTTTATACTCTTGTGAAAAGTGACCAAAATGCCAAAATCCCCAATGCGCGGCAGCCTCGGTGACTGAGTTTGCTGTTTTGAGCATACTGCGCACGCCGTTTAATCTTTCTGCCCTTAAGTAAGCCATTGGCGTTGTATTTAACAAGTTTTGAAAACAATACTGCAAAGTACGTCGACTGACACTTAGTTGTTGGCACACTTCAGCGACGCTAATAGGCATATCAGCATGCTGATGTACTAGCTCGCGTGTTTCGCCAATGATATTCCAGCATTTTGCATAGGTGATTGCATGATGCGCTAATTTATCCGTCGCAGCTGAGCCATCGATTAAACATTCAGTTAATAGTGAGATGACAGTTTGGCTAAGTGAAGCCTTATTTTGCGTATTTTCTAGTAGTTGCGGTTCAAGGCGGATCATTTCAAATGCACCAGCCATAAAGTCACGCACGGCATTTGTTTTTGTGTTATCTAAGTTAAGAAGGTTTGCATGGGCAATATGGCGTAGCGCAGATTGCCTGTCTTCAGCACCTAGCGAATTTAAAAGCGTGTCGCGCCCAACCGAAATGCCACCCATCAGCAATTGAGTAGGCGAGAAAAACTCAAAACCCTCTTTCCCAGAAAAAATATGCATTGAATGATAATCGCAGGCCGAGCCGCAAAATAAGCCATTGCTGCTAAATTGCAGCGGCACACCAACAGCAATCACATCTTCGGCTAATTGCCCATGTTGAAACATGCTTTGGCTCGTGTATTCGAGAAATAAATGAATACCATCAAAACGCATTTCAGAAACATAGCCTTCAAAACGCCCTGATGAAATCTGTGCATAATCTTGGTTCCAACCCTGTAATAAGGCCGCTTGTTCTGCAAAATCACCGGTGCGCTTAAACCCTACAAACGAAGATGCAGACGCATTAACGGGCGATTTAATGTGACGAAGAGGTAGCATGATGATCGCTTTCGTATCAGGTACCAATTATCATGCAATAATTACGCCAAAAAAAACAGCTATATTTATACAAATCAAGTAGATATTTGCATTTTTGTGCACCAAAAATTTGCATAACGACCATTTTTGCACCTAACTGCCGCATACATGAAATGTGAGTCTGTGATGAAAAAAGTGCATTGATAGAACCGTTCACTCACCCTAACAGGCTACCCAATAACTACCTTTCAACCAATGCGCTATTTTTTAAGAGGTTGTTAGGCTGACGACTAGAATTAATGAAGTTGATGTAACTCTAGCTTTCTTAATTTCGGTGCTAACTTGGCAGTAAAACCAACTACGGTTAGCGTCATTAATCCACCAAATATCACAGAAGGTACCAAGCCCATCAAGCGTGCGGCAAACCCAGACTCGAAGGCGCCTAGTTCATTAGATGAGCCAATAAAAATACCATTAATCGCTGATACGCGCCCTCTCATGGCGTCAGGTGTAGCCAGTTGCAGTATGGTTGTGCGCATCACGATCGAGATGCCGTCACAAATACCTGAAAGCAGTAACAGTCCTGCTGCAACCCAAAAAGAAGTGCTAATGCCAAAGCCGATAATGCAAAAGCCGAAGCCAGCAACTGCCGCTAGCAACCAACGGCCTGCATGAAAGTTAATGGGGTAACGCGTTAGCACGAGGCCGGTCATGATGGCACCCACTGCAGGTGCAGCACGCATGATGCCTAACCCTTCAGGGCCCAAGTGATAAACGTCTTGAATGAACGCGGGCAGCATGGCAACGGCCCCGCCAAATAGTACTGCGAACATATCCAACGAAAGTGCACCTAATACAATTTGGTTGCTAAAAACAAAGCGCAAGCCCTGTGCAATGCTCGTAAATACCGCTGGACTATCTTTTACAGGTGCCGGTTCTTTTATTCTGAGTGACCACATCGCGGTTGCGGCACCAAAACATAATAAGGTGGCAAGTGAGTAAGCCATCGTTTTGCTGGCAAACCCCACTAGCAAACCACCTATCGCAGGACCAACGACCAAGCCTGTTTGAAAAACAGAGCTACCAATACCAGAAGCTCGCGCGTACTGTTCTCGTGGCAAAATAAGCGCAAATAGTGTCGTATAGCTGGGCGCGATAAAGGCGCGAGCAACACCTGTGAAAGCAATTGAAAAGTAAATCCAGATGCTGGCATCCGGGCTTAAGCTGTGCCCAATAACGCCCATAGAAATAGCAGTAAGCGTGATTGCGTTGACACCTAACATAATGGCAGCCAGCATGCCAAAGATACGGCGTGAGTAATGGTGGTCTACTGCATGGCCTGCAAAAAGTGCAGTACAAAAATAAGGTATAACTTCTGCCAGCCCAATTAAACCTAGTGCTAAGGTGTCGTGGGTAATTTCATAAATATGCCAGCCAACTGCGACTGCCATGATTTGGTAGGCCAATACGATTTGGATGCGAAAAGCTAAAAGTTTGAGAAATGCGTGGTTGTGATAAGTAAAAATTTGGTTCATTTAAAAGATTAAGAGTTGGCTTTAAAATTAAGGTGCTAAGTATTTGTCGATTATTTTTTGATCAAAGATTAATCTCTATTTTAATGGTTGATAAGGAGATTGCCTAAATGATTGTGTATATCAAGTAGATTGATGTGTAAAATTACTGCGTTAGTGCAGAGAATAAGGCAGTAAGTGAGGCTAGATTAAGCAACTTTTTGTTCTGGATTTAGGTTTCACCGATGAGTCGTCATTGACCTAGTGTGACTCTGCTGATATAGATTAGGCGCACTAACCCTAAACATTTTTCATTGCTCTATTTTAATTAAGTATCCCCTACTTATCTTTGATATTTATTTTGTCACACTGTCAACGCGTTATGGATATTTGCGTTCTTTTCTATGGCTTAGCTAGTTAAGCCGCTCTAGCAATGGAGTTTTAATCATAGAGGCGTGCTGTTATCAGCGATCTGCCTCAATAATGCATTAGCCAGCACTAGCGTTGGCATTAGTCAATAAAATTAATTTAAGGAATGTTATGAAAAAAGTATTACTGGCTACTTTACTTGCACTAGGTGTTTCGAACACAGCTTTTGCAGATGATATTGTTGACTCTGCGATTGCAGACGGATCACTAAAAACACTAGTGACAGCGCTTCAAGCAGCTGGACTCACTGATACGTTGAAAGGCACGGGTCCTTTCACAGTATTTGCACCTAACGATGCAGCATTCGCTAAGTTACCAAAAGCTAAGTTAGATGCATTGCTGAGTGATAAAGCTGCACTTACTAAATTACTGACGGCTCACGTTGTTGCAGGAAAAATTACAGCAGAAGATGTACAGGCTGGCAAAGTCAAATCAATTGAAGGCCATGAGTTAAAGTTAGATGTGTCTGAAGGTATTAAAATTGACAATATTCCAGTGGTGGGTGGTGGTGATATTAGGGCTGACAACGGTGAAATTCATATTATCGACAGTGTGTTAATGCAAGAGCCAACAAGTAAAAAGAAAGTTGCTAAAAAGAAATAACAAAAATTAGTTTTTTGAACTGATTGAAAGCGGGTGATGACACTGTTATCACCCGCTTTTTTAATTCGGAAAGCTAACTAATATAGCTATTTTGGCACACGCCACAGATACCAGCTGGCAATCGTGCGATATGGACTCCATGACTTGCCAATCTCAGCAATCTCTTTACGTTTAGGTGCAGACGCTAGTTTTTTAAGTCGTTTGTAACCCTCTACAATTGCAAAATCATCAGCAGGCAAGACATCCATGCGTTTTAGTGTGAATATAAGTAACATTTCTACTGTCCAGCGACCTATGCCTTTAAGTGATACTAAACGATCTATCAATTCTTCGTCTGTCATTTCATCAGCGGCAATACGTGTAGGTACTAGTCCATTTAGTGCACCTTCGGCAATGCCATGAATCGTCTCGATTTTACGGGCAGAAAATCCGCATGCACGCAATGCGTCAAATTCGGTGGCTAATAATGCGGCTGGCGCAGGAAATACATCATCATAAATGTTAAGTAAACGCTTAATAATCGCATCTCCAGCTTTGGTGTGTAGTTGCTGATAAGCAACCGCACGTATCAGCGCCTCATAAGGCTCACGTTCAGGTTTTGCTTCAAATGTGCATAGCCCCACGGTTTCAATCAAATGCGCCCAGTCTTTATCTAGGTTAGAAAGAAAGATTGAAGCTTGTTGATGAAGGTTGTTATCTGGCATACGGGTTACCTTGCGTTGCATCAAAGTGCTAATGAATGGATGATAGTACGATTGACAGTGTAATTTCATAAAGAAGTTACTGCTTTAATAAACAACTATTTTTAGACTTAATTTGATGATTGGAATGTAATGCAAATTCAAATGAGTAAAACCAAGCAGCAGGAAAATAATCAATTTGCATTATTCAATATAGGATTTCGGCCATTTTTCTTAGGTGCTGGCGTTTTTGCTATTGTTTCTATCGTGTGGTGGATGAGCATTTATTCTGCTAACAACGTTGTAACGATGACGAATATATCATTAAGCCAATGGCATGCACACGAGATGCTATATGGCTATGGTATGGCAGTGGTGGCGGGTTTTTTACTCACCGCGGTAAAAAACTGGACAGGGATACAAACCCTAAATGGTAGGCCGCTATGGGGGTTATTTGGGCTTTGGTGTGTTGCTCGGGTGCTATTCTTATTTGGCACTGCATTTCTACCTTGGGTCGCTACTGCAGATTTATTGTTCGGGCTGCTACTTGTTTTTGCAATTGCGAAGCCAATTATTCAAGCCAAGCAATGGCTGCAATTGGCAGTAGTCAGTAAAGTGGTTTTGTTGTGGGTTGGAAATCTAGTTTTTTATCTCGGATGCTATGACCTACTTGCTAGCGGGATGCTCTACGCCATTAACGGCGCAGTGTTACTGTTTATCAGTCTTATTCTGATGATGGGGCGTCGAGTTATTCCGTTTTTTATTGAGCGCGGCGTAAAGTCTGGCAAGGCGACTCAAGTACGGCTAAAGCAATACAAGTGGCTGGATGTCAGTATTGTAGTCATATTTTTAGCGTTATTTATCAATGCTATTTTCATCCAAGTGGCTTATCTCACAGCATTTTTAGCGTTTGCTTTATTTGCCTTTAACGGTTATCGACTCATCAATTGGCATACTAAAGGTATATGGCATGTGCCATTGTTATGGAGTTTGTATTTGTCAGCATGGCTGATTAATGTGGGATTTCTAAGTTTTGCAATACAAGACTATTTAATTGCGGCCTACAACACAAAAAATAACATGTCGATTTTAACGCTACATATTTTTACTATCGGCGGCATTGGGTTAATGACCCTTAGCATGATGTCACGGGTTGCCTTGGGGCATACCGGGCGTAATATTCAAGCACCTTCACGTTGGCTCACCTTAGCTTTTATCGGTTTACTTTTAAGTGTAATGTTTCGCTCGTTCATCCCGATGCTAAGTTCACAGCATTATTCCTATTGGGTACTCACTGCTTCAGCTTTTTGGATACTAGGGTTTGCAATTTTTGTGACAATTTATGCATCAATACTGCTAAAGCCTAGAATTGACGGCGGAGCCGGATGAGCTAGATTTAGGTTAATGCATAGATGAACCGTATGATTCAGCTCAGGTGATTTTTATATTTATTTGAGTCAAAACGTATTCAAGAATTTTGTTGTCACATGCAAGAAAGATACAGGGAAGGTATTGGTTAATTGACCATACGTGAGAAAAGAAAATTTAAATGGATCTATTCAGTGACTTACTACCCATCAGGCAAGAGATTATAAAAGACGTTTACTTGCTTCAAGGTTTTGCATTGTCAAATGAGCAGATACTTTTGGCTGATTTAGAGAGACTACTTATTCATGCACCGCTACGCCACATGATGACTAAAATGGGCTTTAAAATGTCTGCTGCCATGACTAATTGTGGGGCATTAGGCTGGATAAGTGACTGTCAAGGTTATCGTTATGACCCGTTGGATCCTTTAACGCATCAAGCTTGGCCGGTAATGCCGAGCAGCTTTCAACAATTGGCACAACTTGCAGCTCTTGATGCAGGATTTGGTGATTTTCAGCCAGATGCTTGTTTAATAAATCAATATAAAGTGGGTGCAGGCATGAGTTTGCACCAAGATAAAAACGAGTTGGATTTTAGTCAGCCGATAGTCAGTGTGTCGCTAGGCATACCAGCGGTGTTTCTATTTGGCGGCTTGCAGCGGAGTGATAAGACCATCAAATTGCAGTTAACTCACAGTGATGTTGTCGTGTGGGGTGGCGAATCAAGGCTAAAATTTCACGGTATTTTGCCGCTTAAAATAAATACGCACCCAACTTTGGGTGCGTATCGGTATAACCTAACTTTTCGTAAAGCAGGCTAAATATATTACAACTTTAACGCCGCTTTAATGCGTCTAAACGTTTGGCTAAGTATGTTGCCGTCAAGCTTATAATGTTTGTGTAATGGTTTTTTTACTTCCCAGCTAGCGGTCATGCCTGCGGGAAACGTCACTAGATCACCTTTACCAAAGCTAACCGGTGCGCCACCAGTTGGGGTAATCACACATTCACCTTCTAAAATATAAGCGATTTCTTGTTCAGGAAATGTCCACGGAAAAACAGAAACCTCTTTCTGCCAAGTGGCCCATTTGCTTACGCCTAATGTTTCTAAATGGCTTTGTGCTGGATTTTTTTCAACTGTAATTTGGTTGACGATATTTTGGCTCATGCGAATCTCTCTAATAGTTAAGTGACCCTATTTTAGCTTATAGCGCCACAATTGCTATTGTAATCAACATACAGTAGTAAAATAGCCGTTTTGAGTGGCTGGTTTAATTTATATGCAAGTGAGTTTAGAGCAGGCAATTGTTAAGTTGAAAGACGGCGAAGTAGTCGCAATCCCAACGGAGACGGTATATGGCTTGGCTGCGGATGCCACGAACGAAAATGCACTGCGAAAAATTTACGCAATTAAACAACGCCCAGCCAACAATCCATTGATTGTCCATATTGCCGGTATTGGCGATGCAGAGAAATGGGCCGCTGAGTTTCCACCACTGGCACGTATGTTGGCTGAAGCATTTTGGCCAGGGCCTTTAACGTTAGTGTTACCTGCAAAAGCTAGTGTCTCAAGTATCGTAAGAGCGGGTGAGCCTACAGTGGCTTTGCGTGTACCGAGTCATCCACTGACTTTGCAATTACTTAAACTAAGTGGTTTAGGTCTAGCAGCACCTTCGGCTAATAAATATACGCAATTAAGCCCCACTACGGTGGCGCATGTACAGACTGGGCTGGGCAATGAGGTCGACGTATTAGATGGTGGCGCATGTCAGGTTGGTATCGAATCTACAATCGTTAGTGTTTTGGGTGACGATTGGCGTTTGCTACGGCATGGCATTATTACAGAAACCGAAATTGCCGAGCTTGTGGGTAAGCCTGCATTAGTTAGTCAAGAGAATCTCCCCAAAGCACCTGGTCAGCATATGCTGCACTACTCGCCCCATACGCCGCTGCAGCTATTTAGCAATAGAGCCAGGCTGATTGCAGCCTCTCAATTATTAACACAGCAAAATTCGAAATGTGCTGCATTGTTGATTGGTGAAGGCGATGTGCCTGGTTGCAAGATAATTCAGTTGCCTAGTCAGCCAGAGCAAGCAGCAGAGCTGTTGTATAGTGCGTTACATATACTAGATGATTTGAAACAGGACTACTTGTTGGTTGAGCTGCCGCCTAGTACACCAGCGTGGGCGGCGATATACGATAGATTAAGCCGCGCAGGACATGCCAGATAAGTAGTTTGTTCAAGTAGGGTGTGTTAATGTCGCTGCCGATTCATATGTAAACTAGGCCATTTAGGTACAAAAGCTATATTTTTGGTTGCTGCATCAGGTATACACTGGCAGAATAAGGCTCTAAATTTTTAATCATACGGGCCCAACATGACCATTAAATTAACTCCATTATTGTGTATGTTCGCGATAGTTGCGGTACTGCCATCATGCAAGACGATTGGTCTTTCGAATCCTTTTGGTTCTGATAGCGCCGAGCAGTCGCGCGCACCAGCCAATGCAACTGCTTATCTATGTGAAGGTAATAAGCAGTTTTATGTACGGATGTTAACTAATGGAGATGCTTGGCTTATTTATCCACAACATGAAGTGAACTTGACTAAATCCAGCGATAACAATAATCGTTTTACCAGCGGTTCGATCACACTAATCATTAACGGTGATGAAACTACGCTGAATGATGGTGAAAAAATTGCTTACACCGCCTGCAAACCACAAGTAAAAAAATAGGTTTTTATTTGTGTGACGATTTGTTAGCTTGGTCGATTAATGACTTGCTGATTGCTTGAAAAAGGCGTAACTTTATCTGTGCAAAAATGAATTAACTATGGAGTATGCCATGGATAATAAGTATGGATTAGGTAGCGCTAAAGTAGCTACAGAGCATCATGAGGCACATCATAAAATCGAAGCGCTGCATCCGATAAATTGTAAGTTCTGCGGGAGTGCTAGCTTGGTATTAAGTCCGACTATGCACGATCATTGCTGTACAGAATGCGGTAAATGGCAGAATGATATTCCGCAAGGTTATTCTACGGGTAGAAGCAGCGACTATTAATGAGATGACTTTATTCTGTAGGTGTTTTCAGCGCCTCGTCCAACGTGTTTTCTAGGTCAGGGTTGACTTCTCTTAACGTGACGCGAATTTTATCAACCTCGGCTTCTCGGCCTTGCTGATGGGCTATTACCGCTAGTGCTTGTAGGCTGGCGGGGTGGTTGGCGTGCAGAGACAGTGCGGTTTGAAAGTCTTTAATTGCTGTAGTACTATCGCCTAATCGCTGTGCCGCCATGCCCAAGTAATACCAAGCTTCTGCACTTTTAGGTTCTTTTGCCGTCCAGACGGACGCTATTTTTTGTACGTCTTGCCAGCGTTTATTTTGAAATGGCAGCACAATTTGCATGAAAAACGGCCGATTTTCATCTGGCGCATCCCAAAAAGGCAAATCATGTGGCGCATTCAATTTAACCTCAGGTGTGTTTAGTAAATCTTTTACCCACTTGACGGACATATTATAAAAATAAGCATTTTGGCCAGGGCTTTTAAAGGTGCTAATACCAACTAGCTTACCTTCGTAATCAAATATAGGGCTGCCACTGGCACCAATCGCAAAAGCTGCTTCAGTACGAATGACTTCGCTATTATCCATTGCATATAAGGCTTTAATTGTACTCAATGCCACATAAGGCGCTGGAGAGTCGCTAGGCATAGAAATAGAGATGATAGGCTGTTCATAAGTCAGTGATGTAGCCTCACCCATTTCTACGGGCTTTAGATTCGCCCATTCGAAGCGTAATATACATACATCGTGTTTCCAATCGGTTTGTATTGCAACGGGTGCAAATTCTTCGCCCCATTTTGCTACGCTGATACCACTGGAGTTTTGAATGACATGACAATTAGTGACCACATGGTCTTTAGTAATGGCAACGCCTGTACCAAATCCATGACCACCAGATTTAGTCGCAACGCTTACTTTTACTAATGACTCTTTTAATTTATAAATAAACGCATCTGTAGGTTCAGGCAAAGCTGCAGCTTTCGCATCGAATACCATAGTTCCAGAAGAAACTACACATATACTAAGAAATACTGCATGAGAGAGATGTGTTTTCATTTGATAAGCATACGCTCTAATGTTGTTTATACATTTAGATAAAGATTTTTAAGTAGAGATCTTTAGATTTAAGATAAAAACTGTAGTTAATATCAAAAATAAATAGATTATTTACATAAGTTTTAACAACTTAATCGCCTAAAAGTTCTATAATCTTGCCTACAAAAACACCCTTTCCATTAAACAACTCCAAAAGAGAAGATAAATGAGCACAAAAAATGCTGATATTGGCCTAGTTGGCCTAGCTGTTATGGGGCAAAATCTTGCCTTGAATATTGCCGATCACGGCTACACCATTGCGGTCTACAACCGTGATTCTAAAAAAATGGTGAACTTTATTGAAGAATGCAAAAAAAATGAGCCGTCACACGAAAATGTCGTGGGTCACGCTGATTTAGCTTCTTTCGTATTAAGTATCAAACGTCCACGCAAAATTGTTTTGTTAGTAAAAGCGGGTAGTGCAACAGATGTGACTATCAATGCATTACTACCTTTCCTAGAGGAAGGCGACATTATTATTGACGGTGGTAATTCATTATGGACAGACACCATCCGCCGCGAAAAAGAATTAGCTGCTAAAGGTATCGACTTCATCGGTTCTGGCGTTTCAGGTGGTGAAACTGGCGCACGCTTCGGCCCTTCATTGATGCCTTCAGGCACACGTAAAGCATGGGCTTCACTTGAGCCAATCTGGCGTGATATTGCTGCTAAAGTTGATGCAGTGACAGGCGAGCCACTTGAAGGCGGTTCACCAGGCAAGCCAGTGGTAGGCGGCTTTTCATGTGCTGAATATATCGGCCCAGACGGTGCTGGCCATTACGTAAAAATGGTGCACAACGGTATTGAATATATCGACATGCAATTGATTTGCGAAGCTTACTGGTTAATGAAAAACTTGTTGGGTATGCCAGCAGATGAAATCGGTAAGGTATTTGCTGAGTGGAATAAAGGTGAATTATCAAGCTTCTTGATTGAAATTACTGCTGATATTCTGCAACAAAAAGACCCAATGACTAAAGGTTTCTTAGTAGACCAAATTTTAGATACTGCAGGTCAAAAAGGTACTGGTCAATGGACAGCAGCGAATGCGCTTGAATTAGGCGCACCAGCCAATGCGATTGCAGCAGCCGTTTATGCACGTGCACTTTCAAGCTTGAAAGAAGAACGTGTTGAAGCTAGCAAAATCTTAAAAGGCCCAGTGCTTGTTAAAGAAACAGATAAAAAAGTAATTATCGAAGCGATTAAAAACGCACTATATTGCTCAAAAATCTGTGCTTATGCACAAGGCTTCCAATTGATGGATAAAGCGCAAGTGGCTTACAACTGGAAACTTAACTTTGGTGAGCTTGCACAAATCTGGCGTGGTGGTTGTATCATCCGCGCACGTTTCTTGCAAAAAATCACTGATGCTTACGCATTGAACTCACGCTTGAAAAACTTGATGTTAGACCCATACTTCACTAACTCAATGAATGATGGCCAAGCAGGCTGGCGTAAAGTGATTGCCTTGGCAGTCACTAACGGTATTCCAGCACAAGGTTTTGCGGCTGCTTTAGCGTATTACGATGGCTACCGCAGTGCAGATTTACCAGCTAACTTGTTACAAGGTCAACGTGACTTCTTCGGTGCGCATACTTATGAGCGTAAAGATCAACCACGTGGTCAGTTCTATCATTTGGATTGGCCAGAAGCGGGTCGTCCACAGTTAGAAGTTTAACTTTACTTAAAAAGTATCGTGTTGTAAAAAAGGGCAGAATTTCTGCCCTTTTTTATTGCTTTCTTAATCATAAGAATTGATATTTAATAAGCTGCTAGCAACCTGTTTGGCTACAGTTAGATGTGCATCCAGACATAAATATAGTTATTATGATTAAAAAGAAAAAGAACGATACTTTTTGAGCCATCATTTTCAATTATTGACTCAATTTCCTGCTGAATAAATTCAATGCTAATTGGTAACCCAACATCGCAGTTTGTGGATCATAACGTTCACCTTCATCGCGCATAAAGGCATGTTGCGCATTGAACTCATGCCAAGTAAACACTAAGTCTGCATCAGTCATTTTTTTGTACACATCCATACGGCCAACCGTTGGAATGTGATTGTCTTGCTTGCCCCAAATCATTAACATTTCACCGGAAATATCACTGAGTCGTTCCATGCTATGTTGACCCGCTTGGTTAGGAATAATCTGCGTGTGTAAATCAGTGGCGTAAAAACAGGCGGTAGCCTTGACTTCAGGTTGCAGTGCTGCGCGGAAGGCTAGATGGCCGCCAATACAAAAGCCCATGGCGCCAATATTACCGTTATACCAAGTTTGCTGTTTAATGAATGTTATCGTAGCGGCATTATCTGTGTCATAGCCTTGTACGTCCTTAGCGGACTTATCGGCATTGCCTTTATCTCGACCTGCATCATCGTAGCCTAATACAGTGCCAATAGGATTAAGCTCATGAAATACTTCAGGTACTAATACCGCATAACCATGACTTGCCATGATCTTGGCAGCGCGTTCAATCGGGCCAGTTTGCTGAAAAATCTCTGAATAAAACAGAATGGCAGGATATTTTTCTTCACCTATAGGTCTGTGAATATAGGTGCGCATAACACCCGTAGGTGTGTTGATGTCTGCGATATGGCTTTGAACGTTCATGACTTTTATTTGCTTTCCAAAAGAGTAGATTTATATTTTTAGATATTTATAATTTAAGATATTGTACAACGGCGACAGTAATTTTTAACGGCTCTAGTTTCCAACTGTGATTATTTAATAGGTGACTTAAAGTCTTGTGAAGAACTTTATGCTGACTATTACCTCAATGTTATTAACGGAATAAGAACATACCTGAAATTCATGTAGGAAATATATGCGCCAGCTAAGCTATAGGACTTTATTACTCACACTACTCTTACCTATGCAGTTGCTAGTCGTCACACGCGCCCATGCGCAGGCGCCGAAGCCAGAGTTTGTTTTAGCGTTAAGTCATTCAATAGCTAAAGTGCATATTGAAGATAAGAATGGACAGCATGGTGTGGGTTCTGGGGTGGTAGTAGCTGTTAACCATGTGGCGACTAATTGTCATGTGATTGCGAATGCGCGTGGTATAGCGGTAAATAAGCTGGGTAATAGCTATGCACCTATCGCACTTAAGGCAGACTGGTATCATGATTTGTGTATATTGGTGTTTGATGATTTGCCGCTTAAACCATTTGACTATGGTGAGAGTGCAAAACTTCAATATGAGCAGCATATATTAGCGCTGGGATACTCTGGCAACTCACCGAGGCCTGTTGAATCGTTTGGAACAGTAAAAGCACTGATACCACTTAATGACAGCCATTTAATCCGCACCACTGCAGGCTTTAAAATGGGTGCCAGTGGCGGAGCATTGCTTGATTACGATGGCAAGTTAGTTGGATTTACTACATTTAAAAGTCCCGGCAGAAACGCCTATTACTACAGCTTGCCAGTGGAGTGGGTTAAAAAACTACTAGAGCAACCAGACATTTCACTCACCACGCAAACTGAACAACCATTTTGGGACGTACCAGAAAAAGAACGTCCATTTTTTATGCAAGTTGTACAACCTTTACAAACTGAAGCTTGGAGCACTTTAGAGTTTATTTCGAAAGCATGGACGAATGTAGAGAAAGATAATCCTGAGGCTTGGTTGTACTTGGGCATGGCGCAACAAGGGTTGCTCGATTTAGACAAAGCAAAACAAACCTTCAATAAAGTGCTAACGCTTGCACCAAAACATTCTAGTGCTTATTATCAATTAGGTGTGATTGCGATGGCGCAAGGTGATACGCTTGAAGCGGCCAGCATAGGCGGAAAGTTGGAATCTATCGACCCCGACTTTGCTGAAGATTACAACATTGACGTCGGGCTGGTGGCCAGGCCTGAGCCTTGATGATTATTTACTATAGGTTTTATGCATTGCCGCTATTAAGTGCGTCTGCAAAGTAATGGTTCACATCGCGATGCCCCGCTTCATCTTCGCGCACGACGATAATCACATCGCGGAGTGTAGCATCTGGGCTTAATTGCCAATAATCGATAGCCAATTGCGGTGCAGCCACGTTTTCATAAGTGC
Source organism: Methylotenera sp. (assembly GCA_031406605.1). GTDB lineage: Bacteria > Pseudomonadota > Gammaproteobacteria > Burkholderiales > Methylophilaceae > Methylotenera. The sequence continues at coordinate 37,995 of JANOHT010000103.1, forward strand.
CATTATCCACTCCTGCCAAATATTCGGTGTAGCTAAAAACAGCTTCTTCTTCAAAATAACCTACTAAACGGTGCGCAGTTTTTGCTGATATTAAATAAAGCAGAAAAAACAAGTTATAAAACACGCCTTGTGCGAAGACGATTAACATACGCTCGAACCAGTTGGGCTGAGCGATTTCAATAAACGTCATTAAATGCATACGTTCGTTTTCGGCTTCGTCCAATAGCTTGCGTATCCAGCCATTGTCAGATTGCATGCGTCGCAATGCCTTTAAGTGTTGCAATGCACCACCTACCATGCCTGGTACTGCAGCTACGGTTTCCAAAATTACTGCTCTATGACCGTAACGATGTGCAAAAAAGCTGTCGGCAAAAAAACGTAATGCTTTAGTGATGGCTAAAGCCACGCGATCAGAAAAGTCTTGAGGAATGTGGTGCGACCTCACGGCCGCATGGATTTCTGTCATATTAGACATAGTAAGTACTCAAAGTAACCATTGATAATGAATAACAATTTGACCCGCTTTTAGCTGACCACGAATCAGCTACTTAAAATAACTTACATACAAACTTAATGTTATTCTAAACGCAATCACCATAAGCTGTTAACAGCCGTGACAGCTCATTTTCTTTTGTTGCTTTTGGAGTGGCTGGCTTTTGCGTGATAGATTTTGAGCAAATGGCTGAAACCTTAGATTGCTCGTGTGATAAAGTTGGTGTAATTTTGTTGGTCAGATGGTGCTGGGTAATATCATCAGTAATAGTTTCTGAATTGATAATAGTTGAAGATGAAACTTTGTGTGCTGAGGTCTGCATAATATTTTCCTTTTGGGAGTTAAATTCGCCGAAATTTTGTCTCGGTAAGAATTGGGAGTTATTCTAATATAAAAAATTCCTAGTGAATACCATTAAGATTAAATTAAATATGGTACTAAATAGGCGCCTTTTTCTTAACGGCAGTGACTAAAACGTGTTAACTTAATTTTGGATGACATTTTATAAACTATACTTTGGAATAAACGATATTTAAATGAGATATGGTTTGCTAAACGCCTTAGTATTTTCGTAAAATGATGTTTTAGAATGTATTTATTTAATGTAATAATCATTCGCTCTGCTAAAACTTTAACTCCTTGGCTTAATATCACATCATGCAGCACAGCATACAATTGACCATCAATGGTAAACCACGTAGTTTTGATGTGGAGATTTTCAGTCTGGCGAACCTTGTTACAATGCTTGACTTAGATGGCAAGCGATTAGCGATTGAATGCAATGGAGAAATTGTGCCGCGTAGCCAGTTTGCACAAACCCAATTGGTAGATGGTGATAAGCTGGAAATAGTTGGGGCTGTCGGTGGTGGTTAGTTAAGCACATATTAAAAACTCACATGAGTTTAGATCACGTATTTAAGGATTAAAGGATATAAACGTTGTCAGATTTATTAAAAATTGCAGATAAAACTTATCGCTCTCGCTTATTAGTGGGCACAGGAAAATATCAAGACTTCGCACAAACACGCGCAGCGATAGATGCCAGCGGTGCAGAGATTGTCACCGTGGCTATACGTCGCACTAACATCGGTCAAACAGCTGGTGAGCCATCGCTGCTAGACTTTTTACCGCCTGAAGAATTTACTTATTTACCAAATACCGCTGGTTGCTATTCAGCTGATGACGCGGTTCGCACTTTGCGCCTAGCCCGAGAGCTTTTGGATGGACATAAGCTCGTGAAGCTAGAAGTGCTTGGCGATCCAAATACGCTATACCCTAACATGATAGAAACTATTGCGGCTGCTAAAGTATTGGTTAAAGATGGTTTTGATGTGATGGTGTATTGCTCAGATGACCCGATTATTGCTAAACAACTGGAGGAAATTGGTTGTTGTGCAGTGATGCCGCTCGCATCACTGATTGGCTCAGGCATGGGAATTTTAAATCCCTGGAATCTACAGATTATCATCGCGAATGCAAATATCCCAGTATTAGTGGATGCAGGCGTGGGAACTGCTTCTGATGCTGCCATCGCCATGGAACTGGGCTGCCAAGGCGTGTTGATGAATACTGCGATTGCTGCTGCGCGCGACCCAGTGCTGATGGCTAGTGCCATGAAAAAAGCGGTGGAAGCGGGTCGTGATGCTTATCTGGCTGGCCGCATGCCTAAAAAGCTGTATTCTGCTAGCCCTAGCTCACCAAGTGCTGGTTTGATTTCTAGTGTTTGACTTTGTTAAAGTTGCATTATGAGTAGCGATAAACATTATGAGTGTACAGTGACGGTAGAAGTAAGTTTTATTGCCGAACAATCGGATGTCGCGCGTAATCGCTATGCATTTGCTTACCACGTCAAAATTACTAACACAGGTAGTGTTGCTGCGCAGTTGATTAGCCGGCATTGGTTAATTACAGAGGCTAGCGGTGAGCAGCAAGAGGTGAAAGGCCTCGGTGTAATTGGTGAGCAGCCCTTGCTGAACCCGAGTGAGTATTTTGAATATACTAGTGGTACCGTCATTAATTCACCTATGGGTGAAATGCACGGTACTTACCAAATGGTTGCTGAAGATGGCACGCGATTTGAGGCGGTTATTCAGCCTTTTGCGCTCAGTATGCCTAGAACCTTACATTAGATTTTGCTTTAAATTACGGCTTAATAGGCAATGATAAAAAATTGATGAAAAAAATAGCAATATTCTCTTTAACGATATTGATGATGTGTGCACTCAGTTCTTGTGCGAATAAGAAGCTGAAACCTAGTCCACCCGTGGCATCAAAACAGAAATGTGACTGTGCAAATATCAAAAATGCGGAGTCAAATGTTGGTAAGCCCATCAATAAAATATCCCCACAAATCCCTGAGCCAAAAACTATTGAGCCTAAAGGTGCAGATTCAAAAGCAGAGTTCAAGATTGCAGACTATGGTCTATTAAAACCTGCACAGTGGGAAGATGTTGATGGATTGGCTGCAAATAATCTAGTCCAAAACAGCTTAAGTTTTGCGTGGCCTGCGTGGGCGTTGAGTTGCACAACTTTAGTCAATAAACCTATGTGGAAAAGTGCTTGTAATGCAGCTACTGTACTTAATAGCCAAACTGCCAATAAGCCCAATGATGAAGCCGTGCTTGCTTATTTTAAGCAGAATTTTTCAGTATATAAAACGACCAATATTGATGGTACGGATAGTGGTGTGATTACTGGCTATTATGAGCCACTTTTAAAAGGTAGTCGTACAAGATCAGCTAAATATCCGCACCCTTTATACCAGACGCCAAATGATTTAATTACGGTAGAGTTGGATAATATATACCCCGAACTTAAATTTAAGCGTATACGCGGAAAGTTGGTTGGCAATAAATTAGTGCCTTACTACAGTCGTGCCGAAATAGAAGTTGAAGCTTCGCCCATTAAGGGGCGCGAGTTTATTTATATTGACGACATTATTGATGTTTTTTTCCTGCATATTCAAGGTTCTGGTTTAGTGCAATTAGAAAATGGCGAGCAAATCCACGTCGGTTATGCTGATCAAAACGGTCAGGCCTACAACTCAATTGGTCGTTTGCTCATCGAACGCGGCGAACTCAATGCTTCCAATGCCTCTATGCAAGGGATTAAAAATTGGGCGCGTAATAATCCAGCTAAGTTGCGAGACTTGCTTAATAGTAACCCAAGCTATGTATTTTTTAGAGAGCTGCCCGCAGGTTTGCCAGGCCCGCTTGGTGCGCTTGGTGTACCTATATTAGCTGAACGTAGCGTGGCGATCGATCCAAAATATGTGCCACTTGGTGCTCCAGTATTTTTATCTACCACTGAACCAAATACCACTAAACCACTAAAGCGGTTAATGATGGCGCAAGATACTGGTGGTGCGATTAAAGGTGGTGTAAGGGCTGACTTTTTTTGGGGTTCAGGGTCTGAAGCCGGTGCAAAAGCAGGTGCTATGAAGCAAGCTGGAAAAATCTGGGTACTCTTACCGAAAGAATTTGTTCTGCCACAGCAATAAGTAATACGTACTAAAAATTTAGGCAACAAAAAAGGGTGCTTTAGGCACCCTTTTGATTATATATTTGGACGCTAAAGTCCAAATTAATAATTTAAATTACTTGTTCATTACGTACATTGTAACTTCAAAACCGAAACGCATTTCAGTAGCAGCTGGTGTAGTCCACATAATAATTCTCCTGTTGGGTTAATTTCGCATCGCATTTGCTTAAAAGCATCTACTTAACGTGAAATCAATAGTACGGCTTATCGTAAATAACAACATGATGTGAGTCATTAAAGAGTGCTAATGAAAATCATTAGATGGTGCTTGGTTGTACTTTAGCAGGCTTGCTCGGTTGTTTGTATTAACTCGGCTTTTTGAATCTTTTAATCAACTTCTTTATGCCTTTTCGACCAACTTTTCTTTTCAACTCAACTTTAAAGTCATATAAATAAAAAGCTAATCTATATTTAAACGTGAATTTTTGCCCCAGACTACCCAAATATAAGCCCATTAGGCGCTCACGCCCAGCCCAGTGCAGTTTGTTGCAAATACGTGTGAGGTCAGCCATACGCTCAGTAATTGTGATGGCATGATTAAAAAATCGTGCGCGTGCAGTGTCGATTAGTGAAAAATGTAATGTGTTATCCTGTTGCATCTGCACCAGTACATTGCCGCCGGATAAGTCTCTAAAAAACACGCCACGTCCGTGTAAACTCAGCAAGTATTGTGCAAACTGCAGGTACATATCCTCAGCGCTAATAGCCCAGCCCTTGTTAATATTTGCATATTTTTTATTGCCATTAGCAAAATTAATAAACATTTCGCCCACTGAGCAGTCTGCATTTACAAAGTCGCAAATATAAAAATTTTGTTTTAATGACACATCATCTTGTTTCTCAAAAAAAGCCACTGGTTTTGCTGTGTCGATACCACGCCTTAGCAATTCGACGGCACCATTCCAGCTACGTTTAGCTTTGCTTGGCTTAAAGCGGTCAAACAATGACTTATGCGGATACATTTTTACAGGTTGTTTGAGGGTAATTTTTTGTACAGGGTTGCGTGGATCTGGTATTGCCCAAATGGCGTTACGTGCATGGCGCAGAGCATGTTCTTTAAGTGGACTGGCTAATTTTGCTGGGTTTAATTGCTCGGTTAATAATGCCGCTTCATGATTGTCTTTAGCTAGAATTAGACCAAACCAGCCGTCTTTGCAAAACCTGTAATAATTCAACCCTTGAATATGTGCATCAATAGCCAAGCTTTTTGCTAATTTTGGTTGCGCCAATACACCAACTTGGTAGTTTTTAGGCCATTTTAGGTAAAGTGGAGATTCACTGATTAAAGGCATGCTTTGCATGAAAGGTTGCCCATCCCGATCAATAATCTCAGCTTGCTCAATACTCTCTCGCTGATAAACATCTTCTAAAAAAGCGACTTTGCCGTTAATGGTCCACAGCGCATGAATTTCATGGGCTGCTGTTTGAAAGTGGTGTACTTCCAAGCCCTGCGTAGTGGCAAGTGTGGACTGATAGCGAGCACCTTGGACAATTTTAGCAACGGTTTGTATTGCGTTAAAACTTGCATACGGTCTAAAGTTATTGATATTTCCATCTACGCTGGCATAGTGGGTTACACGCTCAAGCGCAGGATATTCAGCATCTTTTAAACCGTCATCGATTAATCCTTCACGATGACAAATAAATGCCCCCCAAAATGCTTGATTTAATGCGCCTGAAGCCGCAGCAAGCAACATATACCTTGCAGCATAATCAGCTTGTTTTTGTTCGCCATTAGATAGCAAACGTTCAATACGATAAATTGCCCAAAATGCGACGGGTGAAACTAGTTTTGCAACGTCAAAATCTGTACTGATTTTTCTGAGTAAGCGTGCTTTTTTGATGAGATTCACTTTGAAAACGGTCGACCAGCGATAGCTAAATACTTTGTGATCAAAACGTTCAGGCTCGGAAATGCGCTCGCTGAACAAATTATTCGTATGCACGTCAGGCAGTTGATTCCGAGCTTTTAATAATGCCAAAATGCCAATGTTGTAAATCAACTCAAAATCTGTAACGTTTGGACCGGCTAGCTCAAGGTTACGTTGTTTAATCGCATTAAATGCAATACGCCAAGTATGCAAAAACCCATCAACTGTGTAGCCTGCCCAGCGTTTACGATTGATGGTAGAGCCAATTTCAACTCGCATTAGTTTTTGGCCAAAACGATTTAGCACTTCGTCTAAAAACGATTGCCAAACCGCTTGTTCGGCCATACTCTCCATGTTTCTAGCACAATTAAATGGCTGCACAATATGCAGTGTGATTTTGAAGTTATCTGAAATCAACTTATCTAAAAAACGTGCATTAAAGCTACTTAAATCACCATAGGTAAAGTCTAGACGTACTTGCTTTACACCAAGCACATTCAAGTTTTGAATAACGTAGTCATCCATTTGGGCATCAATGGCTGAAGCGACGCACACCCCAATAAAGTCATCAGGAACAATATGCCCTGTCATTGGTAAATGCGCATTTTTAACATAAAGCTTACCGCACAATACATAAGACAAACCCATTCGAATGATGGGCCATGTAAGCATGCTAGGTTGTTTATTGGTTTTATTGGCTTTTAAGTTTTTAATAATACTCATAAGTGTAAATTAAGGCAGGCGATAACGTTGCTCGTTGTAAAGTAAGTCGGGCAACAAAGAGTTCGCTAAAGCGCGTTGTTCCAATTCTTTGGCATTTTGTGGAGGCGCTACTTCAGCTAGTTTTTTGAGTTTTGCATCATACAAGCCATGTGCTGGCGCCTTGCCTGCGCGTAGCACGACTACTTCTTTATCGGTCTTGCTCTCTTCCATCCAGGCAAAATTATCATTGTATTGCATCATTGCGCGCCCCATGACATCTGATGCTTCGCTTGATAAATCTCGCCCAGTCATGGGGTGCTGCGCTTCAATGCCCATCAGCGATAACAATGTGACAGGTAAGTCAATTTGACTCGTCACGCTAGTAAGGCGCTGCGGCTTAATATCAGCACCTAAAATCAGGCCTGGGATGTGGAATCGTTCAATAGGTACCAAGGTGTCGCCTCGCACCCGTATGTCGTGATCGGCTACCACTAAAAATACCGTATCTTTCCAATAGGCGCTCTTTTTCGCTTTTTCAAAAAATTGACCTATTGCGTAGTCTGCATACTTAACAGCATTATTTTCAGTTGCTTTCGGTTGCTCATATAGCTCAATGCGACCATCAGGAAACTCAAAAGGCGCGTGGTTTGATGATGAAAAAGCCAAAGTGAAAAATGGTTTGCCAGACTGATGGTGTGCAAGCAATTGCTCATGGGTTTTGTTCAATAAGTCTTCGTCCGATGCTCCCCAGCTCCCTACAAACACAGGGTTTTTATAATCTTTCTGATCTACAATATTTTGAAAGCCATTGCCTGTAAAGAAGCCGCGCATATTATCAAAGTGAGACTCACCGCCATAGATAAATTCAGTGCTATAGCCTTGTTTGGCAAGTAACGATGCGAGCGTGAAAAAGTTTTTCTGCGATTTGGTGAGTTTAACTGTGCTGTCAGCAGGTGTAGGTTGAAAGCCTGTGGTAACGGCTTCAATCCCACGTACAGAGCGCGTCCCCGTGGCGTAGAGTTGTTCAAACCAAATACCTTCTTCTTTAAGCTTTTCTAAATTGGGTGTCACTGGTACACCACCTAGAGATTCAACAAAAGTTGCGCCTAAACTCTCTTGCAGCACGATGACTAAGTTAAGTGGTTTGTCACGCTTATGGCTTGGGATGAGTGTTTTTAATGTGGGGATATCCGTATCCTGATTACCTGTGAGCTTAAATATTTCTTCGCGTGGCATTTTGCCGTACATCTCGCTTGATTTGTTCTCTCTAAGCATGTTGTAAACTGCGTAAGTCACAGAGTAGCTCGAGTTCAAAATCAGGCTGTTCACCATGCTGTCAGCAGTAATTGCAAATAACGCAGGGTTCGCTGGTCGATGACCTAAAGTTGATCGTATGCCCAGCGCGAGTAAAACGAAAATGAGTGGCCAGGTAATTAATGTTTTTGTAAGACTCCAGTTTGATTGGGTTGAGGTGGTAAGCCATGGCTTCATTAATTTGCACATTGCATAAATTGTGAGCGTAACAAATATTAGGCTGGCAAAGATATGAATACGGAAACCGCCCCATAGCATGCTGACCACTTCATGCGGATACTTTAGGTATTCAACAAAAATACGGTTAGGCCGTACATCATACTCAGCAATAAAACCAGGCGTAGCAACCTCTAAAAATACCAATAGCACCACGACCAGAATCACCCAGAAATAAGTAAATCTTTGCCAACCGCGCCACCATTTGCTAAGGGCAAAAAAAGGTAATAAAAGCACTGGGATTAAACTCAACAAACATAGCTGGATGATGTCGACCCGTAAACCTTGTATTAAAATCTCAGCTAATTTCCCAGTCGCATTAATACGATCTAGCTTCCATAACACCAAACCAAAGCGTGAGGCGCTTAGTACGATTAGGCCGATGATCAGCATTGCCATCAGCGGCGCGTATGGACCAGTCATTATTGGCCGTTGCCATGTGCGGGTAATCGCATTTTTTAAACATAAAACCGTTGAGCTTACTAAATACATGGTTGATTTCCAAACAAGTTTTGATGAATTATTCTGATTAATTGATAGTTACAGGATTATAAAGCGTAAGCATCGGCATAATGCCGATGCTTTACGAAATTTCTTATTTAGGATTGATTTTACGTGTTGTCGTTCTCTAACCAGGTGTTGATTTTTTAACTTTATACTCTAATTAAGCTTTAGTCCGCCTAGACCAAGCAATCAAGCTGATTGCCACAAAAATGACTGCGCCAAATATGGTGGCAGTTTGCACAACGGGCAGGCTGTTTTTTTGCATAACAATATAGATGCCTATTAATATTAACATTGTGAAGTTTTCAAAGAAATTCTGTACCGCAACTGCATTGCCTGCGCCTACGGTTTCGTGTCCTCGTTCCTGCAATAGTGCGTTGAGCGGCACTACGTAAAATCCACCGGTGCCACCAATTAAAATTAGCAGACAGATTGCAATGGTTAAGTTTGAGCTGTGCGCGAATAGCATAATCAGTATTCCAATCGACATGCCAATCGGCAGCACTCGATTTACATTTTTTAGGGTAATAGTTGATGCTGCAAGCGCAGCACCTACCGCGATCCCAATCGCTACCACACCACTTAGATTTGCTGGCATGCTTAAATCAGTAATACTTAACGCGACGGGTACCCATGCAACTAAAAGTAGGCGTAGCGTTGAGCCAGCACCCCAAAATACACTAGTTCCTAATAGCGATAATCTTGCATCACGGTTACTGAATAAGGTCTTTAGAGCGCTCATAAAATTCTGAATTAATGATACTAGTGCAAAGGTCTGGTTTTGCTTTGCTGGTGGCAGCTTTGGTATTAACGCGTTAACAAGAGCTGCAAGCAAATAACATGCGCATACTGTAATTAATGCAGTTGAAACGGCAATGTCAGCTAGTTTTCCACCTAGCACTGCGCCTAGCAAAATAGCCACAATGGTCGAGCCTTCCATCATGCCATTGGCTTTAACTAGTTTATCGGCGGGTACCAACTCGCTTAAAATACCATATTTAGCGGGGGAATATGCGGCTGCACCAACGCCTACTAAGCCATACGCCAGTAATGGATTCATGCCAATGAACATAGCACTTGCGCCAGTTAATTTAAGAATATTGGCAATAAGCATCACACGCCCTTTTGGATAGCTGTCAGCAAACGGACCAACAAATGGTGCCATTACAATAAAAGCAATCACAAAAAATTCTTGCAGCATCGGAATCTGCCAGTTAGGGGCAGTGTTTGATTTTAGTAGCGCAATCGCTGCAAATAACAGCGCGTTGTCTGCTAAAGCTGACATGAACTGTGCTATCAATACCGCAATCATGCCGCGGGATGTAAGTGAGTGCTTATCTGTGCTCGAACTTTCTTGGCTCATGCAGATACTTTCATAAATAAAACTTTGATTGTAGAGGTTAGCTTGAAAAGTGTCTCACATACTTGTAATACCTTTATTTTTTCACATTGCTTATACAACTTCTGCCATCTGCTTCAATGTCACGTAATCTGTTTTACCTGTGCCTAACAATGGTAGCTCCTCTATTAAAATAATTTTTCGAGCAATCACCAGCTCAGAGCTACCAAGTGCTCTAGCGCTGTTGCCCAAATGTTCACGGTTCAGGGTGTTATCAGTTGTATAAAGAATGATATTTTCACCGCGCTGCACATCTAATTGAGTTGTAGCTGCATGTTGATGCTCTGGCGAAGCATGGTTGGCAACACTTTCTACCGTTTCTAATGACACCATCTCGCCAGCTATTTTAGCGAAACGCTTAACGCGTCCTTTGATAAACACAAAGCCGTCACTATCAATTTCTACAATATCGCCAGTGTCATACCATTGCTCTTTCGGCGCTTGAATGACACCAGGATTGTCATATAAATAGTAGCCAAGCATCACGTTTGGGCCACGTACTGACAGTAAACCACCAACTTCTATACCTGGTACGGCTTCTAGTTTAGGTTCTAATCCTGGCATTAACGTACCTACGGAGCCATTTTTGTTTGCCATTGGTGTATTGACTGCCAATACTGGGGCGCATTCTGTTGCACCGTAACCTTCCAGAATACGGATGCCGAATTTATCCGCCCAAGTTTTGCGTACTTCTTCATTGAGTTTTTCTGCACCGGCGACTACGTAGCGCAATTTATAAAAATCATAAGGGTTAGCGAATTTTGCATAATTAGCTAAAAAGGTGCTAGTGCCAAACAATACCGTGCAACCGCGGTCATAAATGACTTCTGGGATGACGCGGTAATGGAGCGGCGATGGATAGACCAATAATCGTGTACCTGTCACCAACGGCATAATTGCGCCACAGGTAAAGCCAAACGCATGAAATAGCGGCAGCACCATCATGAATTTGTCTTGCATGGAGAAATCAATCACAGATTTAATTTGTGCAATATTCGTTAAAATACTGTTATGCGAATGTACTACACCTTTCGGTTTTCCTTCAGAGCCAGAAGTAAACAACACCACTGCTGAGTCAGATGGTAGATTTTTTGCCGCGGCTAATCTAGGTAGCCATAAAGCAAAGCCCATTAGCCAGATTTTATCCAGTACGTTAAACGAAGTACGTAAATCTTCTAGGTAAACGATTTTTACATTTTTTAGACCATTAACCACTTCTTCAAGTTTTGCTACTTTAATAAACTCACGTGAACTGATGATGGTCTTAATTGCAGCCACTGTGCAGGCGTTTTGAATGCCAGCGCTTCCTGCGGTGTAGTTCAACATGGCGGGTATGCGTGCGAACGCACTCATGCCGAAGACCAAACATATGGTATTGGTTACGTTTGGCATCAGTACGCCAACGTTTTCTTTTGGTTGACTCACTTTACCAGCCAGTCTTCCTAGCGCTAGGCTTTTTTTAAGCAATTCTCCATAAGTCTCCTCGACTTGCCGCATGTCTTCAATGAGGGGTGTCTTGCGTCCGTAGATTGAGATTGCGTCTAAGAATGCATCAAATAAAGTGTTGATGGGTGCCGAACTAAACATCATGTTTTGCATTTCCCGACGCATTGCATCACCTGCTAATTTACGTCTCTCTTTTGCAGTACCTTGTTGTGGCATATCAATTTGGCTGGTGGGTAAAATTGAAATAGTAACTTTGGGAAATATTTTTTTAAGCTGGTCGTGTTGCAAGCGGCTAAAGTAAGAGCGTGCGGCGCCATCAATACGCACAGGTAAAATCATCGCGCCTGTTTTGGCGGCAACAAATCCAGGGCCGTCATATACCTTCATCAGTGAGCCTGTGAGCGTGATGCGCCCTTCAGGAAAAATCACCACTGGCTCGCCGGCTTCAAGTAATTTAATCACTTTTTTCATCGCCAGCGGTGAGCTTGGGTCTACCGCTAAATAGGGCGTAAGGCGCAATACTTGCCTGAACATCCAGCTATTCAGTACGCTGGTATGCACGACAAAAGTAGCGCGTATAGGTAAAAATAGTCCAAGTAGTAAGCCATCCAAAAATGACTCATGATTGGCAATAATCAGTAGTTTGTAGTGGTCGGTTTCATTATTTTTTTTAGGCAGGTTCTCTAAGCCCGTGATTTGCACACGAAAAATAATCCGGCAAACATATTTCAATAACTTGGTAATCATGACGGTCCTTTTGATGCGCTTGTTTTGGATTTTATTCCGACTTCTTAGGTTTCGTTTTTTATGTAATTGAGTACGCCTTGTATGGCCTCAATGACTGTCGTGCGATTAATCCAAAAATAGACTTCTTTTCCGATCTTTTTTGAATTAAGTACGCCAGCACCATGTAACACTTTTAAATGATGGGTGACCGCAGTGCGACTTAGTGTAGTGGTGGAAACGATTTGTAGGATATTTAATTGTTCACCTATTTCAAATGCAAGCAAAATGCGCTGGCGATGTTCGTCACCTAGTGCAATGAATATAGCCGCAGTATTTTTTAATTCTATAGGAATATGTGTGATTAAGTTCATAGCTAAATAATTAGTTATTTAGTGATGTCTGTCAATATTAATTTTTACATCATATAAATTGTAGGCAACAAAAAGGGCGCTTGCGCGCCCCTTTTGAAACTAATTTAATCTAACTAAAGTTTAGTTATGATAAGCACGTTCACCGTGCTCAGTAGTATCTAAGCCTTCACGCTCAGACTCTTCAGATACACGTAAACCGATCAACACATCTACAATTTTCAGAGCAACGAATGAAACCACTGCTGAAACTACAATTGCAGTCACTACAGCATAGATTTGTGCAGTCATTTGTGCGGCAAAATTGTATTCACCAACAGCATTTGCTACATAATCATAAACACCCATACCACCTAGCGCTGGGTTAACAAATACGCCCGTTGCTAGCGCACCAAAGACACCGCCGATTGCATGTACACCAAACACATCTAGTGCATCGTCATAACCAAACATGTATTTAACTTTAGCTACGAAGAAGTAACAAAGTGGTGAAACAAGTAAACCGATTGCAATCGCACCCATTGGGCCTACAAAGCCGCACGCAGGCGTAATTGCAACTAAACCAGCAACAGCACCAGAAGCAGCGCCTAACATAGAAGGTTTGCCTTTAAGTAGCCATTCTGAGAATGTCCAAGATAAAGTAGCAGCGCCTGTTGCAATCATTGTGTTTAACAAGGCTAATGCAGCATAACCGTTAGCTTCAAGGTTAGAGCCTGCATTGAAACCAAACCAACCCACCCACAACATTGCAGCACCAGCCATTGTTAAAGTTAAGCTATGAGGCGTCATTGCTTCTTTACCGTAACCGATACGTTTGCCCAACATGAATGCAGCTACAATACCAGCAACACCTGCATTAATATGTACTACAGTACCACCTGCAAAGTCTAATGCGCCTTTAGCCCATAACCAGCCTGCATTCGCTAAAACAGTTTCCAATGATGCAGCATCTGTAATAGCATCAGGACCGTCCCAATACCAAACCATGTGAGCCATTGGTAAGTATGCAAATGTGAACCACAAGACCATGAATGCTAATACTGCTGAGAATTTCATACGCTCAGCAAATGCACCAATAATCAAAGCTGGCGTAATAGCAGCAAAGGTTAACTGGAATGCAACAAACACAAGCTCAGGAATATAAACACCTTTGCTGAAAGTCGCACCAATTGAATCAGGCGTAACTCCTGCCAAAAATGCTTTTCCTAGACCACCGAAGAACGGGTTTCCGCCAGTAAAGGCAACACTGTAGCCATACAGTGCCCAAAGTACACCCATCAATGAGAAAATCATAAAAGTTTGCATGAGGACTGAAAGCATATTTTTTTGGCGCACTAAGCCTCCATAAAATAAACCCAAGCCCGGAATTGCCATCAGTGTTACTAACACAGTAGCAATTAACATCCATGTAGTGTCGCCTTTGTTTGGAACTGGTGCTGGCGCAGCCACCTCTTCAACCACAGTGGCCTCAACAGCAACGGGTTCAGCTACAGCCGCTTCAACTGGTGCAACTGCTTCGGCAGGTGCTGCAACTTCGGGAGCAATTACCGTTGTTGCTGATTCAGCAGCAGGTGCAGCATCTTCAGCGAAGGTATGTCCTGTGAAACCAAAACCTAGCGTTGTGACCAACGCAAGTATCGAAAGTATTTTTTTCATTATCATCCCCTTATAGCGCTTCTACGCCGGTTTCACCGGTGCGGATGCGATAAACTTGTTCGAGATTAAAGACAAAAATCTTGCCATCACCAATTTTGCCAGTGGCTGCTGATTTTTCAATCGCATCCACCACTTGGTCTAACAAATCGTCTTTAATTGCGACTTCTAATTTAACTTTTGGTAAGAAATCCACTACGTATTCAGCACCGCGATACAGCTCAGTGTGACCTTTTTGGCGGCCAAAACCCTTTACTTCAGTGACAGTGATGCCTTGTACGCCAATGGCGGATAGTGCTTCACGAACCTCATCAAGCTTAAATGGCTTGATTATTGCAGATACAAATTTCATGAGTGCCTCCTAAATAATGTAATTTTGCGGCAGAAACTTACGTCAAGTTCCTACCGCATATTACCAGTAATACCAACTTACGAAATTAGAACGTTTTTTGAACGAATACTGTGAATTGTTCATCGGCAATACCGCCGCCTGCATATAGTGCATCGCCGTAGAATGAGTCACGACCATTTGTATCAGTGTAGTAACCACCAACGTTAACGCCATTGCTCCAAGATTTAGTCACACCAAGTTTGTAATCTGTGTATGAACCTAAGTCATTTTTAGCACCTTCGGTTTTGCCACTGAAATCTTGACGACCAATGTGCGCGTTAATAGTGTAGCCACTTTCACCAATTGGGTAATTAGCATTTAGTTCAGCGTAATATGAACCATCTGCATTTTTTAAACCAAATGCACCATCAGATGCTACAACAGATAACTTGGCTTGTAACCATTTGTACGATAGTGAACCATATACTTCAGTGGTTTCAGCATTTCTAAAAGCTGGATTAACCATATCACCTGGATAGATGTATTGGAGTAAACCAACGTTATAGCCAATGCCTGTTTCGCCGATAGTACTTGCGTAACCACCATAAACATCAAACTCCAAGCTTGAGTTTTGATAAACGCCGCCATCTTCTAACCAGCTAATATTTGAACCCCAAACACCAGCATATAAGCCGCTGCTATGTGAGTAATCCATACCACCTTGAATAGCAGGACGTTGTGAGGTTTGTGTTAAACCACGGAAAATATATTGACTATATAAGCCCATGTTGTAAGTAAATGTGTGTGGTGATGCTGGTTCTGCAGCGGGGGCTGCATCTTCTGCGAACGAAACTGCTGGCATGTAAAGCGCACCTAATACCGCCGTTAGTAATAGTGACTTACGCATATTGCTTAACTCCTAATGATTATTGAACAAAAAATACACTCAAAGGCATAAGCAAGGCATGTGCCAACTTAAATTATGTTTATAATCAATGACATAATTATGTAACATTCACCCAAACCTTATGTAATTACAACTTAAAACCTGCTAAACTTAGCTTCAATATTCATTATATGTAAGGAAATTGTATGTTGAGTTCAGATAAGTTAAATGAAATATCTAATAAAATCAGGGGGATAGTTGATGGCTCACCATTAGCGGATGTTGAAAAGAACATTAATGCACTATTAAAGGGCGCGCTCACCAAAATGGAGCTTGTCACGCGTGAGGAGTTTGATGTTCAGGCTGAAGTTTTACGCAACACACGTGAAAAACTCACACTACTTGAACAGAAATTAAATGAGCTAGAATCGCAAATTAGGTAATAGTCATAATTTTAAATCTGCTGGTCATATATCAATAATTAAGAAGTAAATAAAATGAGCCTAGCCGTACTTTACAGCCGCGCCTTAAGCGGCATGGATGCACCAGAAGTGGTAGTTGAAGTGCATCTTGCCAATGGATTACCAAGCTTTACGATTGTTGGTTTGCCCGAGGCAGAAGTAAAAGAGAGTAAAGACCGTGTTCGCGCTGCTTTGCAAACCGCACAGTTTGAGTTTCCAGCAAGGCGTATTACAGTCAATCTAGCACCAGCAGACTTGCCAAAGGAAAGCGGACGTTACGACCTGCCTATTGCATTAGGCATATTGGCGGCTTCTGGGCAGATTCCTACGGAGCCCTTGGATCGTTATGAATTTGCCGGTGAACTAGCGCTCACTGGCGAGTTGCGCCCAATACGAGGTGCATTGGCGATGACCTCTAGCATGATGCGTAATCATAACTGTCCAGCTAAGCCGCATTTAGTAGAAAGTAACGTACTTACTACAGCCGCTAACACTTCATCGAAAAGAGCGTTTATTTTGCCCCAAACCAGTGCAGCAGAAGCAGCGCTGGTTCGTGAAGCGATTATTTATCCTGCAAAATCGTTACTTGAAGTGTGTGCGCATTTAAGTGGTCATACTGCGCTAACGCAATTGGAAGCTGTAGATCAAATAACGGAAATTACGTATCCAGATTTTAGCGAGGTAAAAGCGCAAAGCATGCCGAAACGTGCGCTAGAAATTGCCGCCGCAGGCGGTCATAGTGTGATTTTAAGTGGTCCACCAGGCACAGGTAAAAGCATGTTAGCGAAGCGTTTTGTAAGCATATTGCCTACTATGACGGAAGCAGAAGCGCTTGAATCCGCTGCGATACAGTCACTTAATGGTGGTTATAAGCTGGAAAACTGGAAGCGCAGACCTTACCGAGCACCGCATCACACGGCATCAGGTGTTGCATTGGTTGGTGGTGGCAGTATTCCGCGCCCAGGCGAAATTAGTTTGGCGCATCATGGTGTTTTGTTTTTGGATGAGTTGCCTGAGTTTGATCGCAAAGTACTAGAAGTGTTACGTGAACCTCTTGAGAGCGGATATATTACTATTTCGCGTGCTGCAAGACAGGCGGATTTCCCGGCAAGCTTTCAACTGATTGCAGCAATGAACCCATGCCCGTGCGGATATTTAGGGCATCACAATAATAAATGTCGTTGCACGCCTGACCAAGTATCGCGTTATAAAGCTAAGATTTCTGGGCCGTTATTAGACCGTATCGATTTACATATTGAAGTACCTGCACTTAAAGAAGATGAGTTGATTAAAGCCAGTGAGAGTGAATCATCACTTTCAATTAAAGCTAGAGTAGAAAAGGCACGTGCAATACAGTTAAGTCGACAAAACAAGCCAAATAATTTGCTTGGAACAAAAGAAATCGACATGCATTGTATGGCGGATGAAGCTGGTTTGACTTTGCTTAAAACGGCGATTTCCAGATTAAGTTTATCCGCGCGTGCTTATCATCGGATTTTAAAAGTGGCTCGGACAATCGCAGACTTAGCAGGTGAAGATGCAATTAAACCTGCGCATATTGCAGAAGCTGTGCAATATCGTCGTTACGATAGAACCGCTTAGTCTTAGAAAGTATGCAAATGCCCGTAAGAAAAATATCGCTGAGAGAAATGGCTTTAGAAAAAATCACGGGCTATCCTTCCGCCTGGTTGTTGTTAGTGCAATTGGTCAGCATTGTCCTGCATCCCGCTTTAGAAACAGCCAAGTTTAACCAAGCAATATTAAGTTGTTTTAATGTAGCGGCACTGGCATTAGCCGTTTGGGTAGTGAATCGTAGCCCGGCTATTAACTGGGTGGCGTGGGTATTGGCTATTCCAGCCGTGACATTAACAATCATGTACGTAGTGAATGAAAATACACAATATTTACTATGGGCGCAAATTCTAGAAAGTATCATGTATCTTTACACCGCCATTGGTTTGGTAATGTACATGTTTAATGACCATATCATCACCCGCGATGAGCTGTTCGCTGCAGCTACCACTTTTACCGTGTTGGCTTGGGGTTTTGCGCTTGCCTATGCGGTTTGCCAGCAAATTTATCCTGGCAGCATTACCGGTATTCTTAATCCCGATCAGCCGCGCACTTGGGTGGAGCTGATATTTTTAAGTTTCTCAATACTTTCCAGTACAGGGTATGGTGATGTAATGCTGGTGCATCCAATCGCCAAAGTGATTGGAACATTCCAAATGTTTATCGGATTAATGTACATGGCACTTATAGTCTCGCGGCTTGTTACGCTCATGTCGCCAATGCGTAGGGATTAGCATGATAAAATGACGCTTATATTTTATGCAGACAGAATAAAACGTCGAAAGAACTAAATGCAAGACTCCCATACCCTCCCCCTAGACATGTCCTCTACTGAGCAGCAGTTGCGTGCGTTATTAGCACAACGCATCTTAATTCTAGATGGCGCAATGGGAACGATGATTCAGCAATACAAGCTGACAGAGGCAGATTACCGAGGCACAAGATTCGTTGATTTTGCATCGCCTGCAGGCCAGCGTGAGCTATTCGTCAAAGGCAATAACGAATTACTGACCCTTACACAGCCGCAAGTCATTTCAGAGATTCATGAAAAGTATCTAGCCGCAGGTGCAGATATTATTGAAACCAATACTTTTGGTGCTACCACCGTTGCGCAAGACGATTACCACATGGGGCATTTGGCCTACGAGATGAACGTGGAGGCCGCCAAACTTGCTAAAGCTGCTTGTATTAAATACAGCACGCCGGATAAACCGCGTTTTGTAGCCGGCGCTTTAGGCCCAACGCCTAAAACCGCCAGTATATCACCCGACGTAAATGACCCAGCCGCGCGTAATGTGAGTTTTGACCAGTTAGTAGGCGCTTACTTAGAGCAAACGCGAGGTTTAGTGGATGGCGGTGCTGATATTTTAATGGTGGAAACCATTTTTGATACGCTCAACTGTAAGGCAGCCTTATTCGCGATTGATACTTACTTCGCCGAAACGCAAACGCGTTTGCCAATCATGTTGTCGGGCACGGTGACGGATGCTTCAGGCCGCATTCTTTCTGGCCAAACGGTGACGGCATTCTGGAACTCAGTGCGTCATGCTAAACCGTTAACCATCGGGCTAAATTGTGCTCTGGGTGCAACGTTAATGCGTCCATATGTAGATGAGCTTTCAACAATCGCTGATACGTTTGTGTGTATTTATCCCAATGCTGGATTGCCCAATCCAATGTCTGACACCGGCTTTGATGAAACGCCAGACGTAACGTCTAGCCTGCTCAAAGAATTTGCGGAAAGTGGCTTTTTGAATATGGCTGGCGGTTGCTGTGGCACCACGCCAGACCACATTCAGGCGATTTACAATGAAATAAAATACCTGCCGCCCCGCAGGGTGCCAGAACTACCGCACACAATGAAGCTCGCCGGTTTAGAGCCATTTGTCATTGATGACGAATCGCTCTTTGTCAACGTGGGCGAACGCACCAACGTCACGGGTTCAAAAGCCTTTGCACGGCTGATTATTAACGAGCAATACGATGAAGCCTTGACGGTAGCGCGTCAGCAGGTGGAAAACGGCGCACAAGTGATTGATATCAACATGGATGAAGGCATGCTAGATGCCATCAAAGCCATGACACATTTCCTGAACTTAATCGCTTCTGAGCCTGATATTGCACGCGTGCCGATCATGATCGACTCAAGTAAATGGAGCGTTATCGAAGCTGGCTTAAAGTGCGTGCAAGGCAAAGCCATCGTCAATTCAATCTCGATGAAAGAAGGCGAAGCCGAGTTTATTCGCCAAGCTACGCTATGTAAACGTTACGGTGCTGCAGCCATTGTGATGGCCTTTGATGAAAAAGGTCAGGCTGATACTTTTGAACGCAAGATTGAAATCTGCAAACGTGCCTATGACTTATTGGTGGAAAAAGTACACTTTGCGCCAGAAGACATTATTTTTGACCCGAATATCTTTGCAATCGCCACTGGGATTGAAGAGCACAATAATTACGCGGTTGATTTTATTAACGCCACCCGTTGGATCAAAGAGAATCTACCCTACGCCAAGATTTCAGGTGGTGTTTCCAATGTGAGTTTCAGTTTCAGGGGTAACGACCCTGCGCGTGAGGCAATTCATACCGTGTTTCTTTACCATGCCATTAAAGCGGGTATGACCATGGGTATCGTCAATGCTGGCATGATGGGGGTGTACGATGATCTAGCCCCCGAACTAAAAGAACGTGTTGAAGACGTGGTATTAAATCGTGTCGTGGATGAGAACAACCCATTAGCCGCCACTGAACGCATGATTGAAATTGCCAGCACATTAGTGGCAGGCGGCAAAAAAGAAGCTGCAACGCTAGAGTGGCGCGGCACGGCTGAAGCGCCGACGCCTGTGGAAAAACGTTTAAGTCACGCAATGGTGCATGGCATTACAGAGTTTATCGTAGCAGATACCGAAGAAGCCCGCGCGGCAGTTGAGGCCAAAGGCGGCAGACCGATTCATGTGATTGAAGGCCCACTGATGGACGGCATGAATGTGGTCGGTGACTTATTTGGACAAGGTAAGATGTTTTTGCCGCAAGTAGTGAAATCCGCCCGCGTAATGAAATCCGCCGTGGCACATTTAATTCCGTTTATTGAAGCTGAAAAAGCTGCCGATGAAGCACGTACAGGTATCGTGGCCAAGCCTAAAGGCAAAATGGTGATTGCTACGGTAAAAGGCGATGTGCATGATATCGGCAAAAATATCGTATCGGTCGTGTTGCAATGCAATAACTTTGAAGTGGTCAACATGGGCGTGATGGTGCCGGCTTCTGAGATTCTTGCCATGGCAAAAGCGGAAAATGCCGATATTATTGGTTTATCAGGCTTGATTACACCGTCGCTCGAAGAGATGGCGCATATTGCAAAAGAAATGCAGCGCGATCCCTATTTCAAAGGCTTAAAAATGCCTTTGTTAATCGGCGGCGCTACTACTTCACGCGCGCACACTGCTGTAAAAATTGCCCCGCATTATGATGGGCCGATTATTTACGTGGCAGATGCTTCACGGTCGGTCTCAGTCATGCAATCGCTACTCACGTTAGAGACGCGTGATGCTTATATTGCAGAAGTCGCCATTGATTACGAAAAAGCGCGTACGCAACATGCCAATAAAAAAGGTACGCCGATGCTCACCATTGCGCAGGCCCGTGCAAATAAAGCAAAACTTTCATTTACCGGTGAAAATACCCCTGTAAAGCCTAAATTCATTGGTCGGCGCGAAATTAAGAATACAGATTTAAGCATCATCGCCCAATATATTGATTGGACACCCTTCTTTCAAACATGGGATTTAGCAGGTTTTTACCCGGCTATTTTGAAAGACGAAGTAGTAGGAGATGCCGCGACCAAGCTATTCGCAGAAGCACAAGCTATGCTGAAGAAAATCATTGATGGCCGCTGGTTAACTGCTAATGGCGTAGTGGCGTTGCTGCCTGCCAATATGGTGAATGACGATGATATTGAAATTTACACGGATGAAACGCGTAATCAATTAGCATTTACTTATTATGGTATGCGTCAGCAAACGGTGAAGCCTGTCATTGAAGGTGTACCCCGCCCAAATCAGTGCTTAGCAGATTTCATCGCACCTAAAGGCAGCGCAGATTATATTGGCATGTTTGCCGTTACCGCTGGTTTAGGTATTGAAAAGCACGTGAAAAGATTCGAAGATGCACATGATGATTACAGCAGTATCATGTTAAAAGCCCTTGCCGATAGGCTAGCTGAAGCATTTGCAGAATATATGCATGAACGTGTTCGACTAGACTTCTGGGGTTATGCAGCCGATGAAAACTTGAGTAAAGAAGCGCTCATCAAAGAGCAGTATCAGGGCATTCGTCCTGCGCCAGGTTATCCCGCATGCCCTGACCATACGGTAAAACCCGATATGTTTAAGGTACTGCAAGCTGAGGCGATAGATATGCAGCTTACAGAGTCTTTTGCCATGAGTCCTGGCGCTGCAGTGTCTGGCTTTTATTTTGCACATGCCGATTCTAAATATTTTAGTGTGGATAA
>JANOHT010000113.1:0-3630 GCA_031406605.1 Methylotenera sp.
CCCAAAAATCAGACTACAATTTGTACCACCAAAGCCAAACGAATTGCTCATCACACGCGCCAGAGATTGATTAAGATTAGCTAACTGATAATTTAAATTCAGTAACGGGTCTACGTTATGGGTATTGAGTCCACCTGGTATAAATCCATTTTGTAAGGCAAGTGCACAAATCACTGCTTCTACTGCCCCCGCAGCACCTAAGGTATGTCCAGTAGCGCCTTTGCTTGAGTTACAAGGTATGTTGTGCCCAAACACGGCAGAAATGGCTTTTGCCTCTGCAGCATCATTGCTTGGTGTAGCGGTGCCATGTAAATTAATATAATCAATATCTGATGGATCCAAACCAGCACTTTGCAGTGCCTGTTGCATAGCCATACGCGCACCTAGCCCTTCTGGATGAGGCGACGACATATGATAAGCATCACTGGATTCACCTATTCCCAGCAATAACACAGATTGTGCATCTGTGCTTAAGTGTGGTCGCTCTAGCAATGCAAAAGCAGCCGCTTCACCGATAGAAATACCGTCACGCGCTACGTCGTAGGGACGACAGGCCTCTGCAGAAAGTAGACCCAGGGAGTTGAAGCCATATAACGTTGTGAGACACAGTGTGTCGACGCCACCCACTACTGCCGCATCTATCAGTCCCGCCTCGATCATACGCCTTGCCACGCTAAACACCTTTGCGCTGGAAGAACATGCTGATGACACCGCTACGGCTGGGCCAGTAAGCGAAAAATAGTGTCGCGTAAAATCTGCCACAGAATAAGTATTCTGTGTTTTACTGTAAGTGAAATTTGGCGGTAACGCTCGTGTCACGGGGTCGCGCTCGCGGAACGCTATTTCGGTTTCTAATATCCCCGAAGTGCTAGTACCAATAAACACGCCAATACGATCACGCCCGTATTTATCTGCGGCGATATTGACCGCATGATTAAAGCCGTCCTGCTCTAATCCCAATTGCGCAAGACGATTATTGCGACAATCGTAATCCGTCATACTGACGTCTAATTTAACATCATCAACGCCTTCAACCTCGCCAATAAATGTAGTTAAGTCTACCGTTTCAAAGTTGCAAGGCTTTAACCCGCGACGACCTAGACGTAAAGCCTCTAGTGTCTCCTGCAGACCTCGCCCGATGCAACTTGTCGCCGTAAAATGTGTGATTAATAGTGGTTTCAATGAAAGATACTAGACTTTCTATTATTAAAAATTACGTGGTTAATAAAGTAATAATGTATGTGTCGGCTTCATCAAGTATACCTGCGAGGCTGACCTTATTATCAATTGCATTCATAAAGAAGCTTGCTGTAACGTAACGAAATGCAACTTGGCCTTCTTTGCTACCGCTAGCAGTGATGGTAATACTGCCAATATCACTGGAACACCTGCTGCCGTGTACGCTGCATTACCATCATGCATCAATAGAATAGCACCTGGCTGCAGTCTGCTTAATAGCTTTTTTTTCACGCTTTCGGCATCTTTAACTCTAGTGTCAAAGCCGCGCACTGTCCAACTGGCAAGACGTAAACCTAAACGATTGAGTGCCGGTTCTAACAATGGATTACGTAAACCGGCAGGTGCACGAAAAAACTGAGGCCTTACGCCGGTAGTGTTGAAAATTGTATCTTGTGCGGCTTGAATTTCACGAATAAAACCGTTCACGCCCAATAATGAAAAATAGTGCCTATGTTGCTGGCTATGGTTTTCTATCGCATGGCCACGACGTATTATTTCACGACAGAGTTCAGGATACTGTGTGACCTTGTTGCCTATACAAAAAAAAGTCGCTTTTACATTATAAGTGTCCAGTAAATCCAGTACTTGAGGTGTCACTAACGGTTCAGGGCCATCGTCTATTGTAAGCGCGATTTCATTACGATATTGAGCAGCTAACGGTAATTTTGTCCAGTTAGGTCCTAGCCAGTGGCTACGTGGCCACAATCCAACAGTGGCAATCACAACATGATTCCCAATGAATACTGCCAATGCCCATTTCCATAAATCAGGCTTGACAACTAAGCTAATCAATAACAGCACATGCAGAATGACTGAGATTTTAATGAGCAAAGTTGGTTGCCAGCGCACTTGGTTGACTTTATTCATATCCGTAGTTAACAAATCGTCTATCAAGAAAATTATGCCATAACTTTTGCCACACTTGCCAAACATGGTCACCTGGAATTTTATCAACATGAAGAGCGGGTAAAGCTTGCGCCATCATCAAATGGCTTTCCGCAAATCGATCATCTTCACCATATCCTAAATGCACTTCTATTTGACGCACGTTGATATCAACTGCAGTTGCATTTTTTTTCAACCAGTACCAGTTACCTCGCTCGGTATCCCCGTCAGGAATAGTCTCAGGGCTCCATGCATGGACGCCCCCAGCATAAGCAATTTCCGCTGTTGTCATACGATTTCCTGGGTATGGTGCCAACAGTAGCAACCCTGCTAGCTGGCTTGGGTAATGGTCTGCATAAGCCATTGCCACATAACCGCCGATTGATATTCCAGCGAGCCATATATGCTGATAACCTGCGACTAAGGCAGGTTTTATAAGACTATTATGGATTTCAGGCAATGCACTCTGATTGGCTATTTCACCAAATGATAATTCTGCCATCATCAAATCGACCGCTAACTTACGTTCACGCACCGCATCTACAAAACCTTCTTTAATAAAGTCTTCTGGCTGCTGATAAGCCCCAGGCAACAATATGACCAATGTATCTGCACGCTGGCCATGCTGAGCTAGTTCTATGATATGACGCATCAGGCCTTAGCCTCATAAGTGTGACTGGTGCGTGCGAAAACAGCTGAAAAAATCAAGGCAAGTATGACCCCTGGCGCCACCGTAATGCCCATAGCTTGTAGTACTGGCACGCTGGAGAATGCTAACAAACCAAATCCAAGCACCGTTGCGACGTTAGCAAACAGTAATGAAGCGTAAGTACGTGGTGAGATTTCCTCAACACCCTGATTAAGCGGCGGGTTAAAAAATAGCGCGTAATTAGAACCAATAGCGACAATCAAAAGTAGACCTATTAAGTGCAGTATGATTAACTGCTGACCAAATAACGCCAGCCCCGCCGTGACAGTGAGCACTGCTGCCAGTAGCGGAACGATGACTGACAAGACACGTAATGGCGAACGTAGTACAAATAGCAACAATGCGACTATTGCCGCCAAACCAGCTAACGACAACATGATAGCCTCATGCATATAGCCAGAATATAAACGGTTAGATTCAGTCTTCATGTCCACAAATAGCGCATTGGATACCTGTGCTTGATTTAAGGCAGCACGTACTTGCATAGCATCAATATTGCCACTATCTGGCGCAGTCAGCGGTATTAAAGCACTCCAGCGCTGCCCCTGATTTAACAGCATGGCATCCACCGCCATCGCCATTGAGGTTTTTTCTAAATCTGCACGTGTTAACAATGGCTTGCTACGGGCGGCTTCTATATCCGTAACAAAAGGTGTAAGTACTTTGGCGCGAATGGGTAAGTCTTTAATAGCTTCATCGAGGCGGAGTTTTAATTCTTCCGGTGCCGGCAGGCTAGCCTGCCTTTGACGTTGAATAGCCTCACTAGGCAGATACTGGCTGGCGCTATCGAAAGCCGT
>JANOHT010000135.1:0-7386 GCA_031406605.1 Methylotenera sp.
GTTAGGCGATGTACCGTTAGTGGAGGTAGAAGCTTGTAAAAGCTTAATTACTTTAGCGAATAATAAACTCGCGATTCTGTCGTTTAATAAAGCAGACCCGACAGGTTACGGTCGTATTGTGCGTAATAATAATCTGGTAACAGCAATCATAGAACATAAAGACGCGACAGAAGTACAGCGTAGTATCGAAGAAGTGAATACTGGCATCATGGCGATGCCGAATATTAATCTAAATAAATGGTTGTCACAGCTCACCAATAACAACGCACAGGGTGAATACTATTTAACTGATATTGTCGCGCTTGCTGTGGAACAAGGTGTAGAAGTCGTAGCAGAAATTACTGCAGATGAGTGGTCAGTGACAGGTATCAATTCAAAAACAGATTTAAGTGCCATCGAACGCGTCCATCAAACTCGCATTGCGCAAAGACTCATGCAGCAAGGTGTAACATTAAGAGACCCCGCCCGCTTGGATGTGCGCGGTACGTTAGTTTGCGGCCGTGATGTTGAAATTGATGTGAATTGTGTGTTTGAAGGCACTGTGAATTTGGGCGATAACGTTAAAATTGCCGCCAATTGCGTGATTAAAAACACAATGATACAGGCAGGTACGCATATTGCACCGTTCACACACATTGATGACACAAAGATTGGCGAAAATAGTCGTATTGGCCCATATGCGCGTTTGCGTCCAGGTACTACACTGGCAGCCGATACACATATTGGCAACTTTGTAGAACTTAAAAATACACAGGTCGATGTCGGTAGCAAAATCAATCATCTGAGCTATGTGGGCGATACTACTATCGGTAAAAACGTTAACATCGGTGCGGGTACTATTACCTGTAATTACGATGGCGCAAATAAATTTAGAACGATTATTGAAGATAATGCGTTTATAGGCTCTGATTCACAGTTAATCGCCCCTATCACGATAGGTAAAGGCGCAACCATAGCTGCGGGTTCAACGATCACAAAAGATGCGCCAGCCGACCAGCTCACGTTTTGTCGAGCCAAAGAGCAAAAATCAATTGCAGGTTGGAAACGTCCGCAAAAAATAAAAAAATAGCACTTCTGTCATTGCCGCGTAGCGCGAATGACAGAGTTGGCAAGATAACAAGATTATTTAAGAGAGTATAAAATTTATGTGTGGCATTGTTGGCGCAGTTGCAAATAGAAACGTTGTTTCAACCCTCATAGAAGGCTTAAGCCGTTTGGAATATCGCGGTTATGACTCTGCAGGCGTTGCAGTGTTAAGTGGCGGCAGTATTGAACGCGTGCGTGCTGTAGGCCGTGTAGCCGCAATGACAGAAAAGGCGTTAGAAGTAAATTTGACCGGTGAAGTTGGTATCGGCCATACACGTTGGGCAACCCATGGCGGCGTAACTGAGAGCAATGCGCATCCGCATGTTTCAAAAGGTGAGCTTGCTGTGGTGCATAACGGCATCATTGAAAATCATGATGAACAGCGTACCCGCTTAAAAGCGCTTGGCTATGAATTCACATCGCAAACCGATACTGAAGTGATTGCGCACCTTATTCACTATTACCATCAAGATTTGGCACTATTAGCCGCCACGCAAAAAGCCGTGGCTGAGCTTACAGGCGCTTTTGCGATTAGTGTGATTTCAGTCAAAGAGCCTGAGCACATGATTACCGCGCGCTTGGGCTGCCCATTGTTGATAGGCTTAGGTAAAGGTGAAAACTTCATCGCCTCGGACGTTTCTGCCGTGCTATCTGTTACCCGTAAAGTCATCTATCTTGAAGATGGCGATGTGGCTGATATTCGTCGTGATGGGGTCACGATTTTTGGTCGCGATGGTAATACTGTAGAACGCAAAATTCACATGAGCGATGTATCACTCGCCAGCATGGAACTTGGCCCATACGCGCACTTCATGCAAAAAGAAATTCACGAGCAACCTAAAGCCCTCACAGATACGATTGAAGCGTTGATTGACGACAATAGTTTCTCCCCTGCCCTGTTTGGTAACGCTGCCAGCGAAGTATTTAGCCAAATCGATAGCATATTGATACTCGCCGCTGGCACCAGCTATTACGCTGCGCTTACAGCTAAATACTGGCTAGAAAGTATTGCAAAGCTACCGACTAATGTAGAAATCGCCAGTGAATATCGTTACCGTACTTCAGTACCCAATCCAAAACAATTGATCGTTACCCTTTCGCAGTCTGGTGAAACACTAGACACGATGGAAGCCCTAAAACATGCTAAATCGTTAGGTCAAAACTTAACTTTGGCAATTTGTAACGTACAAGAGAGCGCCATTCCACGTGCCTCACAGCTAATTTTTTACACCCGTGCAGGCGCAGAAATTGGCGTAGCTTCTACCAAAGCCTTTACTACACAATTGGTCGCTTTATTCACTTTGGCGGTGACACTCGCCAAACAACGCGGTTTGTTAAGCGCTGCGGATGAGCAAGAATATTTAAGCGCGTTAAGACTATTAGCAGGTAGTGTGCAACATGCCCTTAATCTAGAGCCGCAAATCCGTGAATGGGCAAAGCACTTTGCCAATAAACAGCACGCACTGTTCTTAGGCCGCGGCATACACTATCCCATCGCGTTAGAGGGTGCGCTAAAGCTTAAGGAGATCTCCTATATCCATGCCGAGGCTTACCCTGCCGGAGAGCTTAAACACGGCCCTTTGGCACTGGTAGATAGCGACATGCCAGTAGTGGTGATAGCGCCGAATGATGCTTTGCTGGAAAAAGTAAAATCCAACATGCAGGAAGTTAAAGCGCGTGGGGGCGAGTTATTTGTATTTGCCGATTCTGACAGTCACTTTACAGAGTCTGAAGGTGTGCATGTTATCCGCACCCCGCGGCATGTGGGTGTGCTCTCGCCTATTTTGCATACTATTCCTGTGCAATTGCTGGCGTATCATGCGGCGCTGTTAAAGGGTACAGATGTTGATAAGCCTAGGAATTTGGCTAAGAGTGTGACAGTTGAGTAGTCTAATAATATTGAATGGATGACCTTAGAATGACAATTAATTAGGATAATTTGTATTGCTGAATAATTAGTTTCGCCCTAGCATTAAATGACTAATATTGTGGATAATTTTATATCTGAAATATCCTTATTGGAATTAGTATTAAGACTTAAGACTAAATATTTTTAATTACGGATATAGCTGTATTTCTTCACCCATGCGTAAAGACTGTGGGTTGAGACGCCGAGCCTTGCTGACACTTCTGCAACTGGAAAATGCCGCCCGGTGATTTGCTTGATAGTTTCTAGTTTGAATTCTTCTGTGAATCGTTTACTGCTCATGGAATGCTCATTTTAACCTCAATTGTGAGGCTAAAAAGTATCTACTGCAGCAGGGGCAATTCAGGTTTAGCACATCCATTACCCTAAGGTCGGCCCTTGGCGCCAGCTTTTAACAAACGCTTCGAACTGGTCAGCAGTTAATGGTTTGCTGTAGAAATAGCCCTGTACTTCATCGCAACATTTTTCGCGCAGGTAAGCTAACTGACCTTCCGTTTCCACTCCCTCGGCAATTGTTTTCATGCCTAGGCTTTTTGCTAGGCTGATGATGGCACTTACGATGGCCTTGTCGTCCGCGTCTACAGTAATGTCGCGTACGAAGGACTGGTCGATCTTGAGCTTGTATATCTGGAAGCGCTTAAGGTAACTGAGTGAAGAGTAGCCGGTACCAAAGTCATCAATAGACATGCGTATGCCTCGCTCTTGCAGATTGCTCATCACGCCAATTGCTGCGAGTGGATTGTCCATGGCGACACTTTCGGTTAGCTCCAGTTCCAGATATTCTGGCAGTAGCTGCTCCTCTTCTAGAATCTGTGTAACTAGTTCAGGCAAGTGCAATTGACGGAACTGCACAGATGAAAGGTTTACCGCTATAACCATTGGCCCTAACTCACTATCTATCCAAGCTTTCATCTGGCGAATCGCGGTACGCAGCACCCATTCACCTATTTGCAGGATTTGGCCGGTTTCTTCTGAAATTGGAATGAATTCAGCCGGTGACACTAAACCAAATTCTGGATGTTGCCAGCGGATCAGTGCCTCTGCACCGATCACTCGCCCACTTTCCAATGAAACTTGCGGCTGATAATGCAATACTAGCTGGTCGAATTCGACTGCATGGCGGAGGGCATTTTCCAGTTGCAACGTGCGAATGGAATGCTCCTGCATTTCTGGCGTAAAAAAACAGTAATTATTACGACCATTCTGTTTGGCGCGATACATGGCGACGTCAGCGCATTTGAAGAGCGTATCGAAATTTTCACCGTCAGTAGGATATAAGGCAATGCCGATTGAGGCCGTAATAACCAGCTCATATTGCCCAATCAGATAGGGTTGAACGATAACTTCAAGCAGCTTCTTGGCCACACGTATCGCGCCATTGGCGTCTGCCTCCTTCAACACCACGATGAATTCATCACCCCCCAGACGCGAAACCGTATCTTCCTCGCGCACTAGCGCTTTCAGCCGTTCTGCGAGCAGTATCAGAAGTTCATCGCCAACATGGTGACCAAGCGAGTCGTTAATGTTTTTAAAGTGGTCGAGATCGAGGAACATCAACGTCAGCGATTCACGGTTGCGCTGGGCTATGCTGATGGCTTGGTTGATGCGGTCAGTCAGCAGGATACGGTTAGGTAGTCCGGTCAGTGCGTCAAAGTTCACCAGTTGGTTGATTTGGGCTTCAGCTTCCTTGTGCTTGGTGATATCGTTAAAAATTCCGATAATATGGGTCACATTACCTAGTGCATCTAATGCCCGACTGACCGAGAACCATCCCGGATAGAGGCTGCCATCCTTGCGGCGGTTTGAGACCTCCCCTTGCCAAGAGCCATGAGTGTCGATTTTCCTCCACATTGCATGGTAAAAATTCTTGTCGCCACCGCCCGCAACCAGCATGCGCAAGCTCTCCCCCAGCACCTCTGCCTCGCTATAACCACTGATTACGGTGACCGCATGATTTAGCATAACGATATTGTGCTCGGCATCAGTAATGATGAAACCTTCGTTGCCCTGCTCAAACACTTTAGCGGCAAGCTTGAGTTGTGCTTCTCGGGTAAAGTTGCCAAGTGCAAAACTGATATCCATCGCCATTTCAAGCAGCAGGTTACGCGTGGCTTCGTCAAAAGTGTTGGTCTCACCGGCATGCAGAGTAAAACAGCCAATGACCTCGCCATTTCTGTGCAATGGTAACGAGGCTGCAGCAGCCCAACCGAAACGCGCACTGCTCTCACGCCAAGGTGTCGTGGTCGGGTCATTCTGGAAATCTTGGCACCAGAACGGTTGATTTTCGCGGATAGAAGTACCAACTGGGTCGTGTCCTGACGGGTCGTTGGCATCCATCGAAATCCGGGTGCTTTCCAGATATTCCATTCCATCGCCATATGCAGCAACGTGCTTGACTCGCTTGCTTGCCTCGTCCACCAGTCCAATCCATACCAATTTCATGCCACCAAATTGCACCGCATCGCGGCAGATGAACGAAAACAGCTCCTCCTCGCTTTCACAGCGCACAATGGCCTTGTTGCATAGACTCAATGTAGTGTAGAGCTGGGTCAGCCGCTGGTTTTTATCTACAGCTACTTCGTGCTCTGAAATCTCGCGTTGAAGTTCCTTGTTGGTGTCCATTAGTTCTGCTGTGCGCTGTTCAACCTGAGCTTCCAGCCCACCATGAGCCTTTTGCAACGCATCTTCAGACTCCCTACGCTCTTTGGCCCAACTGTGCGCAGATCTGGCGGCATAGAACCAGGCGGCAAGCAGGGCCAGAACTCCAACGATACTTGCGGCCGCCAACCAGAGAGATAACAAGAGAAAATGTTGCCTATCTTTTTCAATCAAACCTTTTGCCGCATTGATGGTTTTTTGCATGCCGCCTGCGTAAACTTTTTTCAATCCGGTATATTCATCGCTTGCTAGTAGAGCCGTTGCCTCCTGCCGCTTGCCCTGATGCGCCAATGCGAAAGCCTGCCGCTCAATTTTTACCAAAGCGAGATTCGCTTCATCCGTCTCACCGACAAATCCGACTATTTCCGGCTGCGGAAGCAGCGCGCGTACTTCGTCGATATCCGCCGTCAGTTGCGGATCGAATTGGTTATATCTTTTTTCGTAGCTAAAATCGCCTGTTGCAGCAGCCATGCGCGCCGACATGGTTAATACCTCGTCAAACTGAATGATGCGGCCGACACCCGCTGTAAGTGCTATATGCTTCATCGACATTGCTTCAGATCGATTGTGCATCTGCCATGACTGCCATACGCCGAAAATAGTGGCCAATAGGCTAATGACAAATGCAGCCGCAAAAAGTCGCATTGGAAAACCTGATGTACTTGAGTTACTTTGCTGAATTGGCATAATGCTGCTCATGTCAAAATGTTCCTTTCATTGGTACTTACCAATTCGATACCGCATAGTTGAAGTGGCGCATCCACGGTAAATTTCGCAGGTAGCAGAGGCCGTCGATCCACAACGTGGCAAAGAATACATAGAAGGGAATGACACCGAAATACGGGGGTGAGGTAGAGCTTGCGCGACACTGACTGAGGAAGGCTAGTCATCGGAGTTTTGGTAGGACAAAGTCACCATGCGCATAAGCATACTTTCCAGTGTCAGCGGTGAATGAACCATATATTCATTCACTTGAGATGTCAACTTACTCTCGAGCTATCTTTAAAAAATGGTCAAAAAGTGTAGGTTGTGCGGGTTTCTTTAATAAATAAAAGGGGTCAGTATTGACCCCTTGTGTCGTGTGCCCAATTTTCTCAGCCAAACTGATAATGCTTTCGTAGTGCCTTCTTAACTTCCCAAGTGCAAGTCATGCCAGCGGGGAATGTAACTAAATCTCCCTTACCGAAGCTGACTGGTGCGCCGCCTTTAGGCGTTACTTCTACTTCGCCTTCGAGTACATAGGCAATTTCACACTCAGAATAACTCCAGGGAAATGTCGACACTTCTTTAGACCAGGTTGACCAGCTTGAGACGCCTAGGTCATGTAGGCGTGCTTGAGATGGATTGTGTTCTACAGTGATGGTAGTCATGATTTTATCCTCTAAAATCGCAGAAGATTAAGCATAAACCTACAATCATTTTGAATCAAGGTTGTGTTAATAAAACCTATGAGGGAGCGGCATGCAAATGATATTCAAGCAACATGTCTTATTAAGCACTGTCTCTTAAAATAACCACCACCCTACCCAAGTTGCTGAAACTTGCACAATCAACCCTGGAATAACTTGGCGTGAGAAATTTTTTCCACCGCTTATCACCGCCATCACCGCTTTTGAAACAGCATTAACTGAAAAAGCGACCAGAATTGGTAATACAGCGCTTTCTGCACTTAGTTTGCCCGCCGCTGCCAGTGATGCTACAGAGATTGTAGAGGC
>JANOHT010000142.1:0-7662 GCA_031406605.1 Methylotenera sp.
ACTTTTCAAGAGCGTTCGACGGGTACTTTTGAGCCTGTGCGGACGCGGATGCGCGCCAGTCATGCGCATATCCGCGAGTTGGATGTCGATTATCTGGCTTATGCCTTACTGGACAGCGTAGTGGATCGATACTTTAGTGTGCTGGAAGATGTGGGAGATGCGAGCGAGGCCTTGGAGGACGTGCTACTGGCTAGACCAACCAATGCGGAGCTGCATAGCATTCACCAGCTTAAGCGCGTAAGTGTTGAACTACGCCGCGCGGTTTGGCCTTTGCGTGAAGTGATTAACAATTTAACGCACAACGAAAATGATTTCTTCAAATCGACCACTATGCCGTATTTGCGAGATGTGTATGACCATACGGTTAATTTCATTGAGTCGCTTGAGACTATCCGCGATAGTTTAAGCGGCATGATGGATATCTACATGGCGAGTGTGAGCCAGCGTGTGAATTTGGAACTGCGCGCGTTAACGGTAGTTGCCATGCTCTTTATGCCAGCCACGCTGATTGCGGGTATTTTTGGGATGAACTTCGATAGGATGCCATGGTTAAAAGATTATTATGGTTTTTGGTGGGCAATTGGTTTAATGGCAACCATTGCATCTATCATGATCTTGATATTCTGGCGCAGGCAGTGGTTGAGTAGTAAGACTTAGAACAGGTTGTCATACCGACGAGACCGTGAAGGTCTTCCCCGTGGAATATACCAGCTAAAGCTGGTTATTCACACGTGAAAGGTCGGTATCTAGTGACTTTTATCAGCAGCCCCTAAAAACCTTAACGACTCTGGATTCCGACTTTCGTCGGAATGACGGTGGAGGTAATTAAATGATTGTTGGGTATAAATCATTCCAGTAGGGATTGGTTTTTTCAATCAAATCCAGTTTCCATTGGCGTTTCCATTCTTTTAACTGCTTTTCACGGATGATTGCACTTTCCATATTTTCAGACGTTTCGTACCAAACTAAATCATGTACTTGATATTGTTTAGTAAAGCCTTCAACGAAGTCGGATTTATGCTCCCAAACTCGCTTAATTAAATCTGAAGTGACACCGATGTATAAAGTGCCGTTACGTTTGCTCGCTAAGATGTAGACGCAGGGTTGCATAGTTAAAGGCTCTGGATTCCGATCACGTGTGAATAACCAGCTTTAGCTGGTATATTCCACGGGGAAGACCTTTACGGTCTCGTCGGATAGGAGCTTTGATATTCTAAATATCACTTAATCAAAGCGGCATATTTCGCACGAATCTTCGCAGCTTTTGGTGCAGCTACTGCCATGCAATAGGGCTGATTCGGGTTCTTATCAAAATAGTACTGATGGTAGCTTTCAGCTGGATAGAAAGTTTCAGCATCGTTGATTTGCGTCACAATAGGGGCGTTGAATATATTCGCTGCATTGAAATCGGCAATCATTTTTTTAACGGCTTCACGTTGCTCGGCATTTTGGCAGAATACGGCTGAACGGTATTGCGTGCCGATATCGTTGCCTTGGCGGTTGGGCGTGGTTGGGTCATGCGATACAAAGAATATCTCTAATAAAGTCTCAAAGCTCACATGGTCGGCATCGAAAGTGATTTGTATGGCTTCCGCATGACCGGTGTCGCCATTGCAAATATCTTTATAAGTTGGATTGATTGTATGGCCACCAATGTAGCCGGATATAACTTTGTTAACACCTTTTAGCTGGCTGAAAACTGGCTCGGTACACCAAAAACAGCCACCTGCAAATACTGCGATTTGTTCGTTACTCATGATTTTTTACCTCAATTTATTGTCAGACAATTTGACCGTCGGATTTACAATACTTAGTCAATCATTTATTTAAAACATTACATCAGGTTTCCCAATTTTTAACCATGAACTTAAACGCTTTATACGTCGATTTTAATTCTTACTTTGCCTCAGTTGAGCAACAGGTAGAGCCAAAGCTGCGCGGTAAGCCAATCGGCGTGCTGGCTGTGATGGCGGAAACTACTTGTTGTATCGCTGCGAGTTACGAGGCTAAAGCGTTTGGCATTAAAACGGGTACAGGCGTGCGCGATGCACGCCAGCTATGCCCGGACATGATTTTTGTGGAGGCGCGACCGCCGCTTTATGTAGAGTTTCACCATAAGTTGATTGAGATTGTGGAGAGCTGTACGCATGTGGAAAAAGTGCTTTCTATTGATGAAATGGTTTGCAAACTTACGGGTAGTCAGCAGGTTCCAGAAAATGCGTTGAAGCTTGCAGCAAAAATCAAACGAGAGATTTGCAAGCAGGCGGGTGAGTTTATCAAATGTTCTATTGGTATTGCGCCCAATACTTTCATTGCTAAAGTAGCTTCTAACATGCAAAAGCCTGATGGCTGCGTGCTGATTGAGCAGCATGAACTACCACAACGTTTATATGATTTACGTTTGCACGACCTGAACGGCATAGGCAAGCAAATGGAAGCGCGCTTGAATCGCTACAAAATCACGACTATTGAGCAATTGTATGCGGCGAATCGTAGTCAGCTACAAACGGCGTGGGGTAGCGTAGAAGGCGAGCGCATGTACGACAAACTGCGTGGGTTAGAGCCACATTATGTGAAAAATGCGCGGAGCAGCCTTGGTCATTCACATGTAATGCCACCAGAGCAACGTAACTTTAGCGGTGTTAAAGCGGTGTTGCATAGGATGTTGCAAAAAGCCTGTATGCGTATGCGTAGCTATGATTTACTGACTTCAAAAATAAGTGTGAAAGTGAAATTTCGTGGTGCTCACTTTGAGCGCGTAC
Source organism: Methylotenera sp. (assembly GCA_031406605.1). Taxonomy (GTDB): domain Bacteria; phylum Pseudomonadota; class Gammaproteobacteria; order Burkholderiales; family Methylophilaceae; genus Methylotenera. Next base: position 2,763 of record JANOHT010000142.1, read on the forward strand.
CCAGTTGGGGATTGGAAAGCGCAATCTCTCCCACAGATAACACCTTAAGTTTGATTAACGCGCTAGAGACTTTTTTGCAATTCTATCCACAAACGCAACATATCCCTTACGCGGTGGGTGTTTCATTTTCAGGCTTGGTCACCGCAGAGGAAGTAGCGCGTGATTTATTTCAGATTGAACCGCTTGAGAACGAGAAGAAATTGAATAAAGCGATAGATAAGTTAAATTTGAAGTATGGTAAAAACACAATCTATTTTGGCGGCGCACACGATGCATTGAAAGATGCACCAATGCGAATTGCGTTTAATCATATTCCAGATTTAGAAATTGAGGGTGATACTTAACCATTAATGAGGGCGTAAAATTAAAAATTCGCCATCCACGCCTGCTTACCGCATGGATCCTCCGGCTCGCTCGCGCTAGAGCAGTTGCAACAACCAATGCGGGAATGACGATAACACATTAATTTTCAGTACCTTTTCTACTGAGCCAGAACACAACAGGCATCAACTAATACGGCTAGTTGTTAACTGTTCTTTTAACTTGATTAACTGCCAGACTAACTTCGGCTATTATTTGCAGTTTATACACTTCCCTTTTGCTTCATCGTAGCCTTTAATCGCAGCCAGACCTTTCACATTGGTCATGATGGTTTCATCCAAAATAGCTTCATCCATTTTAGCGCCGGTGATGTCTGCGCCAGTTAAATCTGCTTTGCTTAAATCAGCGCGGAACAAATCGGTATTGCGCAAATTTGCATTTCTTAAATCGGCAAATTTTAAATTGGAACGATTAAGGTCTGAGCCTTCGAAATTTGTATTGGCAAATTTACCGCCAATCGCATCGAAGCGCATTGCGCCCATCGGCTGGTTGCCAATATCTAAGCCATAGCGTCCATTTTTAATAGTAGCGTTGCTCATATTCACATTGCCAAGTGTACCTATCATCCGCGCATTAGTTAGATTAGCGCCTTGAAAATTAGTTTTGTCAAAAATCGCTTGAAATATCGTTGCATCCGTTAAGTTGGCGCCACTTAAATTAGCATTTTCCAGCCTTGCCAGATTTAAATAACTTTTTTGCATATTCGCACCGCTTAAATTTGCACCCATTAGGTAGGCACCAAAAAAGCTGGTGTTGGTCATGTTGCAATGACGTAAGTCCAAGCCGTTGAAGTTTAAATAGCCTGCATCTTTATTTGATAAATCACAGTTTTTGCTTTTAATTTGGCTCATAGCCTGTTCTTGGGTGATTTTTTCACGTTCGACTTCAACATTTTTTGCTGCATTTTTTTCATAAAATGCAGTTGCTTTGTTGATCATGCCCTGTGGGTCGGCTAGAAATGACTTACGTGCAGCATCGTTACTGAAGCAATAAGTTTTGCCTTTATATATTTCATTGATGGCACAGTTAGTTTTAAGAAGTGTATTTTTAGATAATCCGTTCGTGCAGTGGTCGTCGAATTCTCCCGCAAACACAAGGCTGGAAAAAATTAGGCTGGATAATAGGGTTAAGAACCTGATTGTATTGTTGGGTATTGTATTCACGATAATTCTCCAAAGGTCTGCTTTATAGTTTGGCAGTTAATGCATTATTGGCGTTATGTGATGAACACTCTGTAACTCTCGTCACATAGTTGAAAATACTTAATTCGCTGTGAATTTATGACCATTTCCCCTCGTTAAAGTTTGTTTAATGAAAATCATTAGTTACAAATCCTTAACAATTAGCGGTCAGCGCATTGCTAAATCACCGCGTTGAATGACCATCTGCAAAATTATTAGCAGAGATTGATAATAAAGAATCAATCGTTAGTAGTGATAAATGACGGAGCTAAATTCTAGAGTGATTAGGAGAAGTAAAATGCGTAGTAACAAATTGAATAAAGTAAACGTATTAGTACCAGCATTAATGGCAGCAGTTTTTGCATTGCCAACCATGGCTAGTGACCGATATAACGATACTGCCCGTGTAATTTCTGTCACACCACAATTTGAGCGTGTGAATGCGCCACGTCAAGAATGCCGTACTGATTATGAGCAACAAAGTTATCGTGAGGAAGGTCATCGCTCAATTGCTGGTGCTGTCATTGGCGGTGTTGCAGGTGGTTTGCTTGGCAGTACTATTGGTCGTGGTAACGGCCGTGTTGCTGCCGCTGCTGTGGGTGCCGGCGTAGGTGCGATTGCAGGTGACCGTATTGGTAATAATCAATATAACAACCGCGTGGTGACACGTTCAGTACCGGTACAAACCTGTTATCAGGTAGATAACTGGCAAAGTGTGAATGCGGGCTATTTGGTGAATTATGAATACAATGGTCGCGTTTATTCAACTGTAACCAATAACCACCCAGGCCGCTTTATTGATGTGGATGTTGCAGTATCGCAGGCTAGCCGCCCAGTCACACAAATCAGCTACTACGATTCTGACAGGGATTCTGACTGGAATGACGGTCATAGACGTCATCACAAAGGTAAACATCGCGGGTGGGATAAACATGATAGAGACGACCGCTACTATTAAGGCTATTAGAATTGATGTTTAGATAGTGGGTTCATAAATGCTACTGAAACCTGGCAACTGTAAAAAGTTGCCAGGTTTTTTATTGGCCAAGTTATGGCGTAATTTTTATTGAATATCTACCCGCATGAATCTGCTTACAAGTAAAATCAACACTACTTATTTTTAGATAATCTTTTAGATTAAAACATAGCGTGAAATTAACCGTAGATTGCGCATTAAATAGCCAGTTGTTGGATTTGCAAGATAATAAGGCTTTCAACTATTTGCTGAGTAAGGCAAAGGTTACGCAAGTTAATATGCCTTTAGAGGCTTTAACCTGCTCGCAATTTGGCTTGCCGACTCCTTCAGAAATGGAGCCAGACTATCCAATCGCAGCAATTGCTGCAGAAGCTGATGGGCTTGATGTTTCAGATGCTTTTTGGCTGCGTGCAGATGCGGTGCATTTAGTATTGCAACGTGATTGTTTTAGCTTGGGCGAGCCGGTGCCTTTGTCTGTAGAAATTACGGATGCACAAAAAATAATCGCAAGCTTGAACCAGCATTTTTCACAAGACGGCTTGACCTTTTTTATTGGGAATTCAGGCGCATACTATGTACGTTCAGCACAAACTCTACAAATAAAAACTACACTTCCAAGTGTTGCTGCTGGCAAAAACATCCATCCATTTATGCCGCAGGGTTTAGCGGGAGGCAAGTGGTTGTCTGTATTAAATGAAATACAAATGTTATTGCATGAGCATCCTGTGAATCTAGCGCTGGAGGCAAAAGGTGAGAAGGCGGTTAATAGTCTTTGGCTTTCAGGCGGCGGGCAAATGCCAAAATCTGCAGTTTTAAAAAATGATGCAGATTTAGTCGTCGCTAATAGTGCTTTTTATGCAGGACTAGCAGGATTGTCTGTAATTCAATATCAAAGCGTACCTGCTGACTTGAATCGTTTATTCAGCGATGAAAATCAACATGTGCGATTACAATTATCGGATGTGAAAAACAGTTTCGAACTAATGTTGACTGCATTAAAAAACAGAACAATCAAACAGTTAAGCTTGAATTTAGGCTTCTATGAAAAAACCCTGGTAGCTGAAATAACACCGCTGGATACCTATAAATTTTGGCGTAGCAATAAGCCTATCTTGAACCTAACATGACACTCATTGTTCAACGCATCATCCCTGCAGAAGCAGAAATAAATTTACAAGCTGATGGCGTATCGCCTCTCATGGCACGCTTGCTGGCGGCGCGTGGCGTGACTGAATCCGCAGAACTCGGTGCTAATTTAAGCGGGCTTATCCCGCCCCAGATGCTCACGCATAATACTGCTATGGCTAAATTTTTGGCAGATGTGATTGCAGCTCGTAAAAAAATACTGGTCATCGGTGATTACGATGCAGACGGTGCTACGGCTACCGCAGTAGCTGTTAAAGGTTTAAGGGTATTTGGTGCTGATGTGGATTTCTTAGTGCCGAATCGTTTTGAATATGGCTATGGGTTGACGCCTGAAATAGTAGCCTTAGCTGCGATGCAAAAACCTGACGTGATTATCACGGTAGATAATGGCATTGCGAGTGTAGATGGCGTGGCTACGGCCAATAAACTGGGCATACAAGTGTTGATTACTGACCACCATTTACCCGGAATGGAAACGCCCCAAGCGGCTTGTATCATTAATCCCAATCAACATGGCTGTGATTTTCCAAGTAAACACTTGGCAGGTGTAGGGGTTATGTTTTACGGCTTACTTGCTTTACGTGCAGAGTTACGTGAAAGAGGGGTGTTTGCAGATAAGCCTGAGCCAAACTTAACCGAATTGCTAGATTTAGTGGCGTTAGGCACGGTCGCCGATTTGGTAAAACTGGATGCGAATAACCGTATTTTGGTAGAGCAAGGCTTGCGTAGAATACGCGCCAGCGTTTGTTCACAAGGGATTCTAGCGCTGTTGCGGGTGAGTGGTCGCCAATTTCAAACGACAAACGCACAAGATTTAGGTTTTTATGTCGGCCCTCGAATTAATATTGCTATATAAAATTTGACCTACTGACTGACTAAAGATAAGCTTTTGATAATAAATATATAAAAATATGCAAAGTGATAAATTTAACATATACACAGTCAAGTGTAAAAATTAACACTATTCTAAATTGGTATGGCGTCCCTAAAACCTCCCAAAAGAGTTTAGATTTCAGCCCAAGAACTTTTTCTAAGAGTAGTCTTCTGGCGAATATTTTCGATGCGAATAAAACTGAAGAACCTATGGATAGTAGAGAAGTATTAAGAGCGTTTGGAAGTCTTGAGTATTTAGCAATGAGTGACTCCTGTTGGGCAATACTACAGAGTGAGCCTAAGTCGCTTTCACCTCAGCACATTGTGGATTTACTAATTTACC
>JANOHT010000169.1:0-2976 GCA_031406605.1 Methylotenera sp.
CGCTGGTGGTAAAAAAGCAGTATTGTGGGGTACGGCACTGGATAACCTAGCGTCATGGCGCATGGTGACACCTGATGCCGAGTGGCTTGAGGTGGAGCGTTTAGACCATAATCTAGGCAAGATTCACGACATTGCAATCGCTCGCTTTAAAGTGAGCCGCTATGCAGAAGACATGAAAACCTTAATCGGCGAGCCTGAGATTTTAGAAATCGCTGGACCTAGCTTTAGGAAAATAGGCTTGGGTAAAGATGTAACCGATAAGTTTTTATCTGGCTTACCTGGCATACAGAAAGAAGGTTGTGATGGTTTAATTACCTCAGCCACTTTCATTTTGCATCGTATGCCCAAGCATGTGCGTACGGTTGCGCTAGAGTTTTTCGGCAACGTGTCACACGCTGTGCCTGCGATTGTCGAGATTAAGGATTATCTGGACGCTACAGCTAAAAAAGACCCTATCGTGCTGATGGCAGGTTTGGAGCACATGGATGAGCGCTATATTAAAGCGGTGGGTTATGCCACTAAAGCCGCGCGCCAACAACGCCCAAAGATGGTGTTGATTGCTGATATTGCCTCTGATGATGAAAATGCAGTGGGTGAAGCTGCATCACATATCGTGCGTTTATGTAACGCCCGTGATGGTGAAGGTTTTATTGCTGTTTCTGCCGAAGCACGTAAAAAGTTCTGGTTAGACCGTGCGCGAACCGCTGCAATCGCAAAACATACCAATGCTTTTAAGATCAACGAGGATGTGGTGATTCCATTGCCGCGTTTGGGCGATTACTCTGATGGTATCGAGCGCATTAATATTGAGCTATCAATCAATAACAAACTAAAGCTATTAGATGCGCTTGAAGAGTTTATGCAAGGTGATTTACCGCTACAAGCGGATGAAGATGGCAATGCAGATGCGCAAATGGTGCAATCTAAGCAGGTCATGGCCTTGCAGTTATTACGTGACTTGCGTACACGCTGGCGCATGATTTTAAATACACTAGACGAGCCAGTGAGTACATTGGGTCAGTTGGGTGATGGCCTTGAGCAGTATGAAAACGTATTCCGCGCAGTGCAATCTTACGATTTGCGCATCTCATGGAAGCGTGAACTTAAGCGCCCAATGGCAGATATTTTTGCTGGACGCGAGTTCCAAAAAATCTTAAATCGCTGTGATGAAATTCATAAGGCTGTGCTCAAAGGCCGTGTATTTATTGCCTTGCATATGCATGCGGGTGATGGCAATGTACATACCAATATCCCAGTGAATTCTGACGATTACGAGATGATGGGTGCTGCGCACGATGCAGTGGCACGCGTAATGGCGCTAGCTAAAGGCTTGGATGGCGTAATCTCTGGTGAGCATGGTATTGGTATTACCAAAATGGAGTTTTTGGAAACTTCTACAATTGAAGCTTTTACTAAGTACAAAAATAAAGTTGACCCAAACGGTCACTTTAACAAAGGTAAACTGTTAGCTGGTTCTGGCCTTGAAAATGCCTATACGCCAAGCTTTGGCTTGCTTGAGCAAGAGTCTATCATTATGGAGCAATCTGCGATTGGCGAGATTGCAGATTCAATCAGTGATTGTTTACGCTGCGGTAAGTGTAAGCCTGTGTGCACGACGCACGTGCCACGCGCTAACCTTTTATATTCACCGCGTAACAAAATTCTCGGTACGTCATTGCTCATAGAAGCGTTCTTGTACGAAGAGCAAACGCGGCGCGGTATTTCAATTAAACATTTTGATGAGTTTAATGACGTAGCAGACCATTGTACGGTGTGCCATAAATGCTTGAATCCTTGTCCAGTGGATATCGATTTTGGGGATGTCTCTATTGCCATGCGTAACTTCTTGCGTGAGCAAGGTAAAAAGCAATTTAACCCGGGTAATGCACTGGCGATGGCGTTCTTGAATGTAAAAGACCCGGCAACCATCAAGTTGATGCGTACTTTTATGGTGACGATTGGCTATAGAGCGCAAAACTTTGCACATACCTTAGCTAAAAAGTTTGGTTTGCTAAAAGATAAAATCAGGCCACCAGCCACAGTTGGCAAGCCAGAAATCAAAGCGCAAGTCGTACATTTTATTAATCGACCTATGCCGAAAAAAATGCCGACTAAAACTTCACGTGCGCTATTGGGCATAGAAGATAACAGCATGATTCCGGTCATCCGTAACCCGCAAAAAGTGACGGAAGATTCAGAAGCAGTGTTTTACTTCCCAGGCTGCGGTTCTGAGCGTTTGTTTTCAAACGTAGGCTTGGCAACGCAAGCCATGCTCTATGAGGTAGGTGCGATCACCGTATTGCCGCCTGGTTACCTGTGTTGCGGCTACCCGCAAACTTCAAGCGGTAATCACGACAAAGGTCAGGAAATCACCACGGATAACCGCGTGTTGTTCCACCGTGTGGCGAATACGCTTAATTATCTCGACATTAAAACGGTGATAGTGTCTTGCGGTACGTGTATGGACCAGTTGCAAAAATACGAGTTTGAGAAGATATTCCCGGGTTGCCGCTTGTTAGATATCCACGAATATTTAATGGAAAAGGACATGAAGTTGGCGGGTATCACCGGTACACGTTATATGTATCATGACCCATGCCACACGCCCATGAAGACTTATAAACCACTAGAGGTGACTAATGCGCTTATGGGGCAAGATGTTCAGCTCAATGACCGTTGTTGTGGTGAGAGTGGTACATTTGCTGTAGCACGCCCCGATATTGCCACGCAGGTCAAAATGCGCAAGCAAGAAGAGCTTGAAAAAGGCATGGAGAAAATGGGCTTAACGGTAGGTGCACCAGAAGAAAAAGTGAAAATTCTTACTTCATGCCCAAGCTGCTTGCAGGGTTTATCTCGTTATGGTGAAGATACGGGGATTGAGGCAGATTATATTGTGGTTGAGATGGCGAAGCATATTCTTGGGGATAATTGGATGCAGGAATATGTGGAGAGAGTGAATAAGGGCGGGATTGAGAA
>JANOHT010000177.1:0-7560 GCA_031406605.1 Methylotenera sp.
GATCTAGCCAAAAATTAGGGGTAGGAATAATGCCTTGTGCATAAAGTCTGCGGTAAAAAATGGGGAAGGTGGTTCCACCTACATCATCAGCCACTTTTACATCAGGCGTTACAATTTCAACCTGGCTACCGCGGCTTGCCATAAAGTCGGCGGTACCAAAGCCTGCATGGGTGCCAATCGTATCGTAAAGCAGTACGTTTTTTCCTAACGGCACACGTTCAGATAAAATATCCCAAGCACTTACGGCTAGTCCTTCGGCTACGCCCCACGCTGGCACTTGTCCCGTATGGCTACTGCCGCCTGTGGCGAGCACGACAATACTTGGTTTTTCATTGAGTATCATGGTGGCATCTGCACTGACACCTAGCCTACGGTCTACGCCTAAGCGTTTGGTTTCCATATCAAGCCAACGGATGATGCCTGCCATTTGTTCGCGCTGCGGCGCTTTTGCTGCAAGATTCACTTGGCCGCCTACCGTAGCATTACGCTCGAAAAGCACAACCTCATGGCCACGTTCAGCAGAAACACGCGCAGCTTCCAAACCAGCAGGGCCAGCGCCAACCACTACTACACGGCGTTTTTCACCTTTACTTTTACTAATGCGATGCGGCATGGTCGATTCACGCGAAGTCGACGGGTTCTGCACGCACAAAACATCCTGGCCTAAGTACTGCCGATCAATACAGTAATTAGCACCCACACATTGCCTGATTTGATCTTCCCGGCCATCACGTACTTTCATGATGATATGCGGGTCTGCAATATGCGCACGTGTCATACCCACCATATCCACTAAGCCATTGGCGAGAATACGTTCGGCTTGACCAATGTCGCGCACACCTTGCGCATGCAAAACAGGCACTTTAGACACAGACTTAATGCCTGCCGCCAAATGTACAAATGGTTCGGGTGGCAATGCCATAGGCGGCATGCAATTCGCCACTTTGTTATGTGTATCGGCGCCAGAACCAATCACACTGATAAAATCAATCAACCCGCTTTCTGACATGATTTGCGCGATATTTTTTTGTGTATTGGGGTCCAAGCCATCTTCATGAAACTCATCTGCGCACATGCGCAGACCCACACAGAAATCAGCGCCAACTGCATCGCGTACTGCATTCAATACTTGTAAACCAAAGCGCATACGGTTTTCTAAGCTGCCGCCATATTCGTCCGTGCGTTGGTTAGTACGAGGGCTCCAAAATTGGTCAATCAGGTGTTGATGCGCGGCTGATATTTCAATGCCATCCATGCCTGCAGCCTGCACGCGTTTAGCGGCGGCTGCAAAGTCGCCAATGATGCGATTTATTTCTTCTTTTTCTATTGCTTTTGCGTTGCCACGATGTACAGGCTCACGTACCCCGCTAGGTGAAACCAAATGTGGCCAGGGGTCTCCTGCAAAGGCAGAGCGACGCCCCATATGCGTTGCCTGAATCATGATTTTAGTGCCATGGCGATGTACAGCTTCGCTCAGTTTCGCTAAATGCTCAATCACACGATCAGTCGTGAGGTTAACAGGCTTCCAGGCGCCTTGCGGGACATCTAGCGACACTGGACTAGACCCGCCGCAAATTGCCAAGCCCATGCCGCCTTTGGCTTTTTCTTCGTAATATTTAATGTAGCGCTCACCCGGCATGCCGCCAGCCTCGGCGTAAACCTCAGCATGCGCTGTGCTATAAATGCGGTTTGCTATTACCAGCTTGTTAAGCGTGATTGGACTAAAAATATGTGGATATAGCATTTAAGTCTCAAATTCTAAAGATTTAAAAGTCTCTAAAAAGACTGGTTTAATAGAAAGACCGGTTTATCGAAAATTAGTTAACAGTACTGATTTAGTAAATTGGAAACTGTTGGCACAAGGCTAAAATTTTGCCACGCACCCGTTTTTCAACTTCAGCATCACCATCTGGATTGTTTCTCAAACCTTCGAATACTTGTAAGATCAACTCACCGACTTGGCGAAACTCAGCTTCACCAAAACCGCGCGTAGTACCAGCAGGTGTGCCTAAACGCACGCCAGATGTGACGGTCGGTTTTTCATCATCAAAAGGAATGCCGTTTTTGTTACAGGTAATGCCAGCGCGTTCAAGGGCATGTTCTACCTGGTTGCCTTTTAAACCTTTAGGACGTAAATCTACCAATACTAAATGGTTATCCGTACCACCTGTGACCAAGTCAACACCGCCTGCAACCAATACTTCGCCTAGTGCTTTAGCATTGGCTAGCACGCGATCAATGTATTGTTTGAATTCAGGTTGTAAGGCCTCACCAAAGGCTACCGCTTTACCAGCGATGACATGCATGAGCGGACCACCTTGCAAGCCTGGGAATACTGCCGAGTTGATTTTTTTAATCAAGTCTTCGTCATTGGTTAAAATCACACCGCCGCGTGGGCCACGCAATGTTTTGTGAGTAGTTGAGGTGACAATATGCGCATGTTCAACTGGGTTTTGGTGGCGGCCAGCCGCTACGATGCCAGCAAAGTGCGCCATATCAACCATGAGTGTCGCGCCTACGCTATCGGCAATTTGACGGAAGCGTGCAAAATCCACAGCACGTGGATAAGCTGAATAGCCAGCAATAATCACTTTAGGTTTGTGTTCGTTAGCTAAGGCTTCAACTTGCTCGTAATCTAAACGGTAGTCTTCACGGCGTACGCCATATTGCACAGCGTTAAACCATTTGCCTGAAAGTGCGGGCCTGGCACCGTGCGTTAAGTGACCACCAGCATCCAGCGACATGCCTAAAATCGTATCGCCTGGTTTTGCAATTGCCAGCATTACCGCGCCATTGGCTTGTGCGCCAGAATGTGGTTGCACATTGGCAAACTTAGCACCGAATAGCTGTTTTAATCTGTCAATGGCGAGCGTTTCAACTTTGTCCACAAACTCACAGCCGCCGTAATAACGTTTGCCTGGGTAACCTTCAGCATATTTGTTGGTAAGTACCGTGCCTTGTGCTTCAAGCACTGCACGTGAGACGATATTCTCCGATGCAATCAACTCAATTTGCGATTGCTGACGATAAAGTTCTTCGCTGACGGCAGATTGTATGGCAGGGTCAGCGTCTGCGAGTGATGCTGAGAAAAAAGAGTTAGTTTTATTCATGATTTTAAGCCTCTATTCAAGTCTCTATTTAAGTTAGACGCACTACTGTTTTAACAAGCTACAACATTGATTGCCAAACCGCCTAATGCGGTTTCTTTGTATTTCGATTGCATATCTACACCTGTTTGGCGCATGGTTTCAATCACTGCATCCAACGAAACAATGTGGCTACCCACATGCATCATCGCCAACCGTGCTGCGTTAATCGCTTTTACTGCGCCCATGCTGTTGCGTTCAATACATGGGATTTGTACTAAGCCACCAATCGGGTCGCAGCTCATGCCTAAGTTGTGCTCCATGGCGATTTCAGCAGCATTTTCAATTTGCTCGTTATTGGCACCAAGTACTGCTGCGAGACCACCTGCGGCCATAGAGCAAGAAACACCAATTTCCCCTTGGCAACCCATTTCAGCGGCTGAAATAGAAGCATTCTTTTTGTAAAGCATGCCAATGCCAGCGGCGGTGAGCAAAAACTTAATGATGTTGTCTTCTATTTCTGTTTGGGTTCTTTGTTGCTGGCAAAAGCGCGTGAAGTAACTTAAAACGGCAGGAATAACTCCAGCTGAACCATTGGTTGGTGCAGTCACCACGCGGCCGCCACAGGCATTTTCTTCATTCACGGCAATCGCAAATGCACTGACCATGTCCATGGCTTGAAAGTCTGACGATAACTTACCGCCTACGGTGCTCGCTTGTTTATAGATCAAATGTGCTCGGCGATTCACTTTGAGTCCGCCAGGTAGCATGCCTTCAGTATTCAGGCCACGTTCTATGCTGTCATTCATAACTTCCCAAACACGCAATAACTTGCTGCGAGTGGTCTCTGCATCTTGATATTTCAGCTCGTTACGCCACACGATTTCAGCTATGCTAAGTTTGTGTTCGCTGCCTATACGCAATAAATCAGCGGCACTGCCGAACCAATAAGGTGCGCTTTTTAAGTCCTTAACCACGTTGCCGGCTTTGGTTTTAGCGCTGGCGATAATTTCTTTTTGGTCAAGCACTGCGCCGCCGCCAATAGAGAAATAAGCATTGCGGTACAACGAATCACCATCTTCAAAGAACGCTTGCAAGACAATACCGTTTGGATGCTCAGGCAGAGACTCTTGTCGATGCAATACTAAATTTTTGTCGTAATCAAACGGGATTGCATACTTGCCCATCAGCATCAATTGGCTAGTTTCTTTGATGGATGCAACAAGTGGCGCTATGCTTAAGGGATCTACGCTATCTGGTAATCCGCCAACAAGTCCAGCAAGCACCGCTTGATCAGTACCGTGACCAATTCCTGTAAGCGCTAATGAACCGTAGAGGTGCACTTGTACTTGAGCAACTTGTTGCAATAAACCGCGCTTTTCAATTTCCATTAAAAAGCGATTTACGGCAATCATTGGCCCCACAGTGTGTGAGCTGGATGGCCCAATGCCGATGCGGAATACTTCAAAAACGCTATAGTTCATCTTAGCCTGCTTTACTATTTAATGTTGCAATGCCAAAGCCATAAGGCAGGGCGCTGCGCTCAAGGTAACGCCAAATATAATCAGCAAAACTACGACGGAATATGAGTTTGTAACCATCAGTATGTTGATGTAAGAACAAACTTGTTTTACCAAAAGTACTGCCAACCACTTTACCTGCTTCAAGTGCGTTAAGGTCATACACGGTGCAGTGATGCAGTACATCGCTGGCATTTTTCCCTTGTAGCAATACAGAAGTAAATCCACCAGAGTTATCAACTACTTGACTATGAATACCTGCCAGTTTGTTTTCTAGTGACTGTTGTAGAGTAGGGCGTTGCGTACGCTCGCAAATCAACAACCATTCATCAGGCGCTAACCAAAGGATAGAACCCCAAGAACTGGTTACCATGCTACATGGCTGAGTTGGTAGTGCTGTGCCAAGTGTTTGTTTTGCCGCTTTTGTAAACGCAGAGTTTTGAGCGTTACCACGAAGGCTGATATAACCTAGTAAAGGAATCTCATTCGCCCAAACACCTTTAGTGCTATTAGCCGCCTCTTGTTTTGCAGCTAAGCCAAAATGGTGTAACGGCGATTGCATGACAGGGTTGAATGCCAAAGTGCTAATAATAGTTTCATTAAACATTGTGTCGCGCTCCTTCTGCATCTACAAACACGGATGAAACGATTTTAACCTTCACAGCCTTGCCATCAGCCCAAGCGTAAACGGTATTTTGAGTAGGGTCCTCACGGCGTTTCAGGCCATCAATCACAAAACCCATGGCAATTGAGCGGCCAAGGAATGCGCTGTAATAGCTGGACGTCACATGCCCTAACATAGGTACGGGCGGCGTGGTGTCCGATGAATTGATTAACTGTGCGCCTTCTTTCAGCACAAAGTTTGGATCTTCAGTGAGCAAGCCAACCAATTGTTTGCGGTCGGTTCTAATGGTATCGCTACGAGCAAGTGAACGCTTGCCGAGGAAGCTATAAGGTTTTTTCATGCCTACTGCCCACGCCATATCAAGGTCGAATGGTGTGATTGAACCATCAGTATCTTGCCCAACAATAATGAAGCCTTTTTCAGCGCGCAATACATGCATGGTCTCGGTACCATAAGGCGTGATGTCAAATTCAGCGCCTGCATCTAATAAGGCATTCCACATATAGTCGCCATAGCTAGCATCTACGTTCACTTCGTAAGCGAGTTCACCTGAAAAGCTGATACGGAACACACGGGCTGGCACGCCTGCAACTGTGCCGTCGCGCCAATCCATGAATTTGAATGCATCTTTAGATAGATCAATATCACTGCAAAGTTTAGCTAAAACATCACGGCTTTTTGGGCCAACCAAAGCGGCGGTCGTCCAATGGTCAGTGACAGAGGTCATATACACTTCTAACTCCGGCCATTCAGTTTGATGCCACTTTTCCAGCCATGTCATCACGCGTGCTGCGCCGCCAGAGGTGGTGGTCATTAAAAAGTGTGTGTCTGAAATACAAGCGGTGACACCATCATCCATCACCATGCCAGCTTCGTCTAACATCAGACCGTAACGACATTTTCCGACCGCTAATTGTGTCCAGGCATTGGCATAGATACGATTCAAAAACTCACGTACGTCTTTGCCGCGAATATCGATTTTCCCTAGTGTTGAGGCATCTAACATACCCACACTGTTGCGTGTGGCTAAACATTCGCGATTTACCGCCGCATGAATATCCTCACCCGGTTTAGGGTAGTACCATGGCCTCATCCATTGACCGACAGGTTCAAATTCAGCTGTATGTTTTTCATGCGTATTCTGCATTGCTGTGTAGCGGCGTGGCTCAAAAGTATCACCCACATGCGCGCCGGCTAAAGCGGCAAAAGAAACTGGCGTGTAAGCAGGACGGTAAGTAGTAGTGCCCACTTCAGGTATGCTTTTACCTAGGGCTTCAGCGGCAATCGCAAAACCATTCACGTTGGATAATTTACCTTGATCTGTACCAAAACCTAATGCGGTATAGCGCTTGATATGCTCAATTGAGCGATAGTTCTCGCGCACGGCAAGCTGAATATCCGTCACTGCAACATCGTTTTGATAATCTACAAAAGCTTTGGGTCTACTAGAGAAAAAAGTACCTTTACCATTCTTACCATCCGGCACATGAAAAATATGACGCGCCGGGGTAACGGTAATTTCATCTGTGGTTAAAGTTAACCCTGAAGCATCCAAGGTTTTACCTAAGCTATTCAGCATGTCAGCAACGGTATCTTTGGTTTTGACTAGGCCTTCTTGCAATGCAAATACACCCGTAATCGCACCCGCACAGTAGATGCCGGCATTAGCACGATTATTTGCAGAAACTACAAAAGCAAGACGCGATTCATCCCATTGTGGACGGCCACCGTCGTGGCAGAACAAGTGTACAGTTGGAGATAAGCCGCCTGAGCTAGCTAATACGTCGCAAGTGATATAAGGACCACTGCCCGTTATCACATTTTTTAACGCACCAAGTTTAACTAGTTGAGCACCTTCTACCGCGCTTGATCCGACCGCTTCGGCAATACCGTAACCTGCGTAAATCTGAACATTTAACGCTTTAAGTTTTGCCGCCCATTGAGGATTGATATTTTCTCTGGTGTCGACCAAGGTGACGGCAACGCCTGCTGCTGCCAAATCAGCAGCACCTTGATAGGCTAAGTCGTTACTGGTCATTAGCAACACGTTTTGACCACAAGCCACGCCATAGCGATTGAAATAAGTAGTGAGCGCAGAGGCGGTCATAATGCCAGGTAGGTCATTGTTACCAAATACTAATGGTCGTTCAAATGCGCCAGTGGCTAATACTACTTTAGTCGCACGTATTCTATGCATACGTTCGCGACGCTGTTCAGTTTTTCTAACTGCATGTGGCAAATGATCCTGCATCAACTCAACAGCTTGAATCATGTTCATGTCGTGTAATGCAAAAGCGGTTGTGCGGGTGAGTATCGTGACATTGGGTAA
>JANOHT010000184.1:0-7620 GCA_031406605.1 Methylotenera sp.
AAGCCCTACATTTCTGCAGGGCTTTAAGTATTTGGCTCCTCGACCTGGGCTCGAACCAGGGACACACGGATTAACAGTCCGTTGCTCTACCGACTGAGCTATCGAGGAATCGGTGAAGGCGCAATAATACTGGCTAAGCGGCATTTGGTCAATCACTACGCGACATTATTTAGGATTAATTTGATGAAAAAATATAAAAAAATATTAATTGGTATTGCCGGTGTTATTAGCTTATTGATTATTTTACCTTTTTTAATTCCTACGCAAACTTACCTGAATAAGGCAGAACGCATTGCGAGTGAGAAATTAGGTGTGCCTGTGACCATTGCTTCAGGACATTGGTTAATACTGCCTAGTCCGCGTGTTGTCGCAAGTGATATTACTATAGGTAAAGATCAAGAGGTTAAAGTGGCGGAGGTGGTGGTGACGCCCACTTTAAGCTCTTTGTTTTCTGCGACTAAAGTGATTGATCTGAAAGTGAGTAAGCCGCTTCTTAAGCAGGCTGCTATAGAGTTAATCTCTGTTTTATCGAGTAAAAAGTCAGATGAAAGCAGCGAAGCTGTCGCTGTCAATATTCGTCATGTAAAGATTCATGAACTGCAATTTGATTGGCCTGATACCAAGCTCCCTATTATTAATCTAGAAGCTAACCTGACTAATGTTAACGGGTTGGAGTCGGCAACATTAGAAACTAAAGATGGTGCAGTTAAAGCGGATATCACGCCAAATGGCGAAGAGCATCTGATATTGGTCAATGTAAAAAAATGGACATTACCAGTTGGGTTACCTGTATTCATTGACCAGGCGAAGCTTGAAATGCATCTAAAAGGCAGTCAGTTAGAAATTCCTAATTTTGATGTTGCGCTGTATAACGGCAAATTAACGGGTAACGCGTTGATATCCTGGGAAAAGAATTGGCGTACCAATGGCAAATTTAAGATGGCTAATTTATCAGTTAAAGAGCCTAGTAGTTTGGTGAGTAAAGCAGTTTATTTGAGTGGCAATCTATTTGGAAACGGTCACTTTTCCAGTGCCGCTAAAGATGCGGCCAAACTGGGAGATAACGTGCGCGCAGATATTAAGTTTAAAGTGAATAACGGCGTATTACATGGGTTGGATTTAGTGAAGGCGGCAAGCGTGATTATCAAGCAAGCGCAAAGCGGCGGCGCAACTGAGTTTGATGAGTTATCTGGCTTACTGAATGTAACAGGTAAGCAATATCATTTTAGTGATCTTAAAATCAGCTCGGGTTTATTAGCAGCAACTGGCCAAGTTAAAGTTAAACCAAATAAAGAGTTAGATGGCATGGTAGAGGTTGAAATGAAGCGTAGCTTAAGCATGACGGCAATTCCATTGGTAGTATCTGGCACGGTGAGTCACCCTGTAGTATTACCTTCTAAAGCAGCGATGGCTGGCGCTATTGCAGGCACTGTCATTTTAGGCCCAGGTGTAGGTACAGGTTTAGGTATTAAGGCGGCTGGGGCGGTGGAAAAATTCAAAGGCTTATTCGACGGTAAATAACCGTTAAATAAGCCTTTAAAGAAGTTTCAAACTATTTAAGCTTGCGTTTATTTAAGCGCGCGTTCAATGCGGTCTAGCGCGTTCCTGAGGTTATCCATAGAGGTTGCAAATGAAATGCGGAAGTAACCTTCTGCACCGAATGCAGAACCCGGCACTACGGCCACACCAAATTCTTCTAATAGATACTCAGCCAATGCCATATCAGTTGCAGCCTTGATTTTGCCTGCTTGGTATAAGTTAGCAATTGCAGTACGTGCATCGGGGAATGCATAAAAGGCACCACCTGCCATTAAACAGCTTAAACCTGGCATCGTGTTAAAGCGGTCCACCACGTATTTATGGCGCTCTTTGAATGCAGTGACCATCGGCGTAATGCAATCTTGTGAGCCTTCTAGCGCAGCTTGTGCGGCAACTTGCGAAATTGAAGTTGGGTTGCTGGTGGATTGCGATTGCAAAATTTCCATGGCTTTAATAATGTAAGCAGGGCCAGCGGCGTAGCCGATACGCCAACCAGTCATAGAATAAGCTTTAGAAACGCCATTAAGCACAATGCAGCGGTCTTTTAGCCCAGGTGCTGCATTAAGAATGTTGTAGAACTTGTCGCCTGTCAGATTCACATGCTCGTACATATCATCTGTAGCCACCAATACATGTGGATGTTTGAGCAATACTTCACCCAAGGCTTTTAGCTCATCCAATGTATATACCGTGCCAGTAGGGTTGGACGGTGAGTTAATCATAAACAGTTTAGTTTTTGGCGTAATCGCTGCTTCTAGCTGTTCTGGTAACAGTTTAAAGCCTTGCTCGATACCGCATTGAATAATCACTGGCGTCGCTTCAGCCACCAAAGCAATGTCTGCATATGACACCCAATAAGGCGCCGGCACGATGACTTCATCGCCTTTATTCAATACCGCTAAGCACAGATTAAAAATAGTTTGCTTTCCGCCAACACCTACTATTACTTCATTGAGCGCGTAGTCAAAGCCATTTTGTGTTTTGAATTTATTAACGACAGCTTTTTTAAGGCCAGGAATACCTGCAACAGGCGTGTATTTAGTAAAGCCGTTATCAATCGCCAGTTTTGCTGCATCTTTAATATGCTGTGGCGTGTCAAAATCAGGCTCCCCAGCGGCCAAACCGATAATATCTCGGCCTTCAGCTTTGTATTTTCCAGCTTTTGCCGTAATGGCAAGGGTGGGGGATTCTTTGATCGCTTGAACGCGGAGGGATAATATTGATGATGGTTTAGATGACTGCGGCTGTGACAAAATATGCTTCCTTAAAACAATTTTTATGCGAATGATTGAATGTTCGTTATTTTACGCATAAAAACTGTAGTTAGGAATTTTTCAAACACATGAATGTGTGGCTTAGTTCAATAAAAAGGCCTCGCTCCTCATATTAAGTCGAGGC
Source organism: Methylotenera sp. (assembly GCA_031406605.1). Classification (GTDB taxonomy): domain Bacteria; phylum Pseudomonadota; class Gammaproteobacteria; order Burkholderiales; family Methylophilaceae; genus Methylotenera. Next base: position 2,938 of record JANOHT010000184.1, read on the forward strand.
CTTATCTAAGTTTTGTATTAATAATCTAGCATTCCTTATCGCAACCTAGCATCTGGCCGTACTCTTGCGCTAAATCTTTATCTACCATGGCAATGGCCAGATTGATTTGATGCATGCTGGTTTTATCGCCTTTACCTTGTGCGATGATGCCTAATCGGAACAATGCATCAGTATTGGTTGCATCAAGCGCCACAGATTGTTGGTAAGCTTTTTCAGCTTCATTGATCTTATTTAAATTTTCGTTGGCAATGCCTAATTCATACCAGGCATCAGAATTTTTAGCCTCTGCATCTATCCATTTTTGTGCGACTTCAGCCAGTTTTGGCCAGTCTTTATTGATTTCAGGAATGGCGATTTGCATGAAGAAAGGTTTTTTATCATCATCTGCTTCCCAGAATGCTTTACCTACAATTGGAAACTCAGTTTCAACGGGCAGTTTCTCTAAATTAGCCAGCCACTCAATAGGTAAGGAATAAAAGTAAGCTGGCTTACCCGGTGTTTTAAATGTATTGATACCTAATAAGTTGCCTTCCAGATCAAAAATACCGCTACCACTGGCGCCCATTCTAAATTGCGCACTGCTTCTGATGATTCTGCCGCCTTCAAACTCATAAGTAGCCTTAATAACCCCAGCTGATGTAAGCGGTGAGGGCACGCCATTAGAATGGCCGATGGCCAGTACTTCCTGCCCACGTTTTAGGTCATTGCCCTTACCTAGAGGAATGGGTTTAAATGGCAAGCCAGACATAGTTAATAAACATAAGTCATGCCATCTATCGGCTTGAACGGATGCAATGGTGTAGGTGTCTTCACCACGCGATACCCAAGGCTGCTTGGTGCTACGGAAAATATGGCAGTTGGTCATTACTTTGTTTTCACTTACCACCACACCAGATCCATAAGATAATCCACCGCTGGCGTTATAGCCACGTACCATGACCACTGATTGCATAGCGGTTAGCATTTTTGACTGATCTGTAGCTGAAGCAACTTGTGCTGTACCTAATAAAGCTGTGCTAAATAATGCTGCTAACAGAATATAACCACGCATATGAATCCCCAAAATAGAGTAATTAGTATAAATATTGGTTTTACAAAAAAATGCGTACAAAATTACAAAGTGAATAATTTTGTACGCTTGATTAATGACTTTAATAAACGCCCAAAGTTCTAATCTCACACATTAACCTGCAGATGCGGGCACTATTAGTTACCGGTGGTTGTCAATTTTACTGTTAAAATTAATTGTTAAAATTGAAATGAAGAATAACGTGTTCGTCACTTTCCCCAATAGTAAATATCAGTTATTTCAGCCTTTCCCGCCCGCGGGCGATCAGCCACAAGCCATTGATAAGCTTACACAAGGCATTAACGATGGCATGAAGTTTCAAACTTTGCTTGGCGTTACCGGCTCGGGCAAAACGTTTACCATGGCCAATGTGATTGCGCGTACAGGTCGTCCGGCTATAGTAATGGCACCGAATAAGACCTTGGCTGCGCAGTTGTATAGTGAGTTCAGAGAGTTTTTCCCTAACAATTCTGTTGAATATTTCGTCTCTTATTATGATTATTACCAGCCAGAAGCTTATGTGCCTTCACGTGATCTGTTCATTGAAAAAGACTCCAGCATCAACGAGCATATTGAGCAGATGCGGTTATCAGCCACCAAAGCTTTATTAGAGCGTGAAGACAGCATTATCGTCGCTACCGTTTCTGCGATTTACGGTATTGGCGATCCAAGTGATTATCATGGCATGGTGTTGCATGTGCAGGTAGGCGAAAAAATCGTACAGCGTGACATGATTGCGCGTCTGGTCGGCATGCAGTATGACCGCAATGAGTTTGATTTTTCCCGTGGTACGTTCAGGGTGCGGGGCGACGTGATTGATGTATTTCCCGCAGAAAATAACGAGACTGCCGTGCGTATCTCGATGTTTGATGATGAGATTGAATCTATCACTTTATTTGATCCGCTGACCGGCCAGATATTCAACAAGATCCCGCGTTACACGGTATATCCCTCTAGCCATTATGTAACACCGCGTGAGACTACGATTCGCGCCATGGAAAAAATCAAACACGAACTTAAAGACCGCGTAGATTTTTATATTAAAACTGGCAAGCTGGTAGAAGCCGCTCGCATTGAGCAGCGTACCCGTTTTGATCTTGAAATGCTCAACGAGATTGGTTTTTGTAAAGGCATTGAAAACTACTCGCGCCATCTATCTGGACGCAACCCTGGCGACCCGCCGCCAACATTGATTGACTACCTGCCGGATAACGCATTGATGATTATTGATGAAAGCCACGTTACTGTGCCGCAGGTAGGGGCGATGTTTAAAGGTGACCGTTCACGTAAGGAAAACCTGGTGGATTACGGCTGGCGCTTGCCGTCTGCGCTAGATAATCGTCCGCTAAAGTTTGAAGAGTTTGAGCACATTATGCGGCAATGTGTATTTATTTCCGCCACACCCTCAGAATACGAAGCTACGCATCAACAGCAAGTAGTTGAAATGATTGCGCGACCCACTGGCTTGGTCGACCCTGAAATCACGGTAAAGCCCGCTGATACGCAAGTGGATGATTTGCTTGGCGAAATCAAACTGCGTGTGGCGGTGGGTGAGCGTGTGCTGGCTACAACCCTTACAAAACGTATGTCGGAAGACCTGACAGATTACCTGAGTGAGCATGGAGTAAAAGTACGTTATCTGCACAGCGATATCGACACCGTAGAGCGCGTGGAGATTATTCGTGATTTGCGTTTAGGTGAGTTTGACGTGCTGGTAGGCATTAACTTGCTGCGTGAAGGTCTGGACCTTCCGGAAGTATCACTCGTTGCGGTGTTAGATGCTGATAAAGAAGGTTTTTTGCGTTCTGAGCGCTCACTTATTCAAACATCAGGCCGTGCCGCACGTAACTTGAACGGCAAAGTGATTTTTTATGCGAATAAAATCACCCGAAGCATGAAGGCTGCGATGGATGAAACAGAGCGCAGGCGCGGTGTACAGCTAGCATTTAATGCGGCCAATGGCATCGTGCCGAAAGGCATTACTAAGCGCATTAAAGATATTATCGATGGTGTTTACGATAAAGATGAAGCCTTGCGTGAACGTAAAGTATTGCAAGACCAAGCTAATTATGAGTCTTTAAGTGAAAAGCAAATCGCCAAAGAGATGAAACGCCTAGAAAAAGCCATGCACGACAGTGCGAAGAATTTAGAGTTTGAAAAAGCCGCAGATTATAGAGATCAGCTCAAAAAGCTTAAAATTAAATTCTTTGGCGCAGAATTACCTGATTTGGTTTGATTTGCATGCATACATTGAATTCGCTGAAATAGATTGATTTAATTAATATTGTATGATTATTGGTTGCTTATCAGCGTGATTTTGTCTATAATCGCGCGCTTGCTTGATGCTGTTATTAAGTAAGTATAGATTTAATTAAAATCATAACCTTGTCACACTGCAACGAATTTTGTATTTGATATTTTACCAAATACATTTTTATGCCTAATAAAAAACTATTAAGCATTTTGTGGGTGGCTTTAATCCAAAAGGAGTACTAATGAGACATTATGAACTAGTGTTTATCGTCCATCCGGACCAAAGCGAGCAAGTACCAGCGATGATTGAGCGCTATCGTGCGCTTATCACTTCTGATGGCGGTGCAATTCACCGTTTAGAAGACTGGGGTCGTCGTCAACTTGCCTATCCAATCCAAAAAATTCACAAAGCACATTATGTGTTGATGAACATTGAGTGCAGCCTTGAAGTGTTAGCTGAACTTGAGCATGGCTTTAAATTTAATGATGCAGTATTGCGTCATCTAATGATGGCTACAAAAACTGCAGTGACTGCACCTTCACCAATGATGAAAGAAGAGAAATCTAGATCAGTGTTGAATAAAGATGCTGCTCCAGCAGCGCCTGCAGCAGCTACAGAGGCAGCAGCAGTTTAAGTTTAGTATTTAAATGAACAAGCTGGTATTGAAAGCTGAAGTGGTGCAAATCGAACCGCTTCGCTACACACCAGCTGGCATACCGTTATTAAGTGTTATTTTGCGACATGTTTCAGAGCAAGTTGAAGCTGGCATGAAGCGTAAGGTGGAATGTGAAGTCAATGCGGTTGCTTTAGGTGACTTAGCAATGAAAGGCCTGAAATTAGGCTCACATATTCTAGCCACTGGTTTTTTAGCCAAGCGCAGCCTTAAAAGCACACAACTGGTATTGCACATTAACCATATAGAGCTAGATATATTAAAAGATTAGGAGTTTCAAATGGCAAGAGAAATGTACAAACGCCGCCGCTACTGCCGTTTTTCAGCAGAAGGCATCAAACAAGTTGACTACAAAGATGTAGATTTGCTTAAAGATTTTATCTCAGAGAATGCAAAGATCATTCCAGCACGTATGACGGGCACAAAAGCACGTTATCAACGTCAATTAACGACTGCAGTTAAACTTGCACGTTTCTTGGCTTTGCTTCCATACACTGATAAACACCAATAGGAGGCTACCATGCAAATTATTTTATTAGAAAAAGTAGGTAACCTAGGCGGTTTAGGTGATGTTGTTAAAGTTAAAGATGGTTTCGGCCGTAACTTTTTAATTCCACAAGGCAAAGCTAAACGCGCTACAGAAGCGAATAAAGCTGAATTTGCTGCAAAACGTGTTGAATTAGAAAA
>JANOHT010000193.1:0-2104 GCA_031406605.1 Methylotenera sp.
CCCGCCTTGCAAGCTGCGGCTAATGCCACCAAATCGATTGCTGCGCTCGGGCTTGAGCAAACTGGCAAAAGTATTGTTAGCAATCAAAACACCCAGCTTTATTTACCAAACGACCCAATCGCCAGCCTTTCTGCCGATGCAAAAGTCAAATTGCTCGAACGTTTAGAGCAATTTGCGCGCAAGCTTGATACACGCGTCACGCAAGTGATGGCGAGCATTGCAGGCGAATATGAAGTGATTATGGTCGCACGTAGCGATGGCCTAATGGGCGCGGATGTGCGTCCATTGGTGCGCGTCTCTGTGCAGGTGCATGTTGAGCAAAATGGTCGGCGTGAGCAAGGCTCTAGCGGCGGCGGCGGACGTTTTGATTACAGTTATTTTACCGATGAAATTTTGCATGAATATGCCCAAAAGGCCGTACATCAAGCGCTGGTAAACTTAGATGCTCGCCCTGCCCCTGCAGGCAGCATGACCGTAGTATTAGGCGCAGGCTGGCCTGGTATTTTATTACATGAAGCGATTGGTCACGGTTTAGAAGGTGATTTTAACCGCAAAGGCAGTTCAGCATTCAGCAATATGATAGGCCAACAAGTCGCGGCAAAAGGCATCACCATTGTCGATGACGGTACGATTCAAGACCGTCGTGGTTCGCTTAGCGTTGATGATGAAGGTAACCCGACCAACAGAACTGTACTGATTGAGGATGGTATTTTACGTGGTTATATTCAAGATACGCTCAATGCACGCCTGATGAATATGCCGGTCACAGGCAATGCACGCCGCGAAAGCTACGCCCATATTCCGATGCCGCGCATGACGAATACTTATATGTTGAACGGCAACATGCCACCTGAAGAAATCATTAAATCTGTGAAAAGAGGTTTATACGCAGCCAATTTTGGCGGCGGTCAGGTCGATATTACCAGCGGCAAGTTCGTGTTCAGTGCAGCAGAAGCTTATATGATTGAAGACGGTAAAATTACTTATCCAGTTAAAGGCGCAACATTAATTGGTAACGGCCCTGACGTATTAAAACGCGTGTCGATGATTGGTAACGATATGTCGCTGGATTCCGGCGTTGGTACTTGCGGTAAAGAAGGTCAGAGTGTGCCAGTCGGTGTAGGTCAACCTACACTTAAAATTGATGCCCTTACAGTAGGTGGTACAGCTTAATCCTGCCATAAAAACATTAATAAATCCTAGAAAATATAACGGTCGCTATCAGCAACCGTTATAATCTTGGCCTTATCCTTAGATTTACAATCAATGCGTTAAATTCACGCATTAAAATTTCATTCTTGGCATTAAAATCTCACTCATGACGCAGACTTCACTGCCTATTCCAAAAGCTGGCCAATCAACTCGCGTGGAGCTATCAACCAACGGCGAGGATGGTCTGGCACTCGCTGAATTAGCTGAAAAACTAAAAAATAACAAACAGCCACTCGTGGTAATAACCGCCAGCGCGTTTGATGCGCAACGATTACTTGAAGAAATCCCCTATTTCGCGCCAAATTTGAGCGTGCATTTACTACCCGATTGGGAAACGCTCCCTTACGACCAGTTCTCGCCACATCCTGATTTAATTTCGGAACGCTTGACTACGTTATACCAAATTGCACAAAACGCTTGTGACGTTATCATCGTACCGCTTTCAACCGCACTTATTCGCTTGAGTCCAAAAGCGTATTTAAGCGCCAATACGTTCATGCTTAAAAAAGGCCAAACACTGGATACTGAAGCATTGCGTTTACAGTGTGCTGAGGCTGGCTATCATCATGTCAGCCAAGTCATTAGCCATGGTGAATTCAGTGTGCGTGGCGGTCTAGTAGATTTATTTCCAATGGGTTCTGCACTGCCTTACAGGCTAGATTTGTTTGATAACGAAATTGAAACGATACGTACTTTTGATGTAGATACACAGAGAAGTTTATATCCTGTGCCAGAAATCAGGCTGCTACCTGCACGTGAATTTCCGCTAGATGAAGCTGGTATTGCGTTATTTCGCGGACAATTCAGGGAGACCTTTGAAGGCGACCCGCAACGCGCAAAAATCTATAAAGATGTTAGCAAAGGCGTGGCTTCTGGTGGCATTGAATGGTAC
>JANOHT010000271.1:0-5981 GCA_031406605.1 Methylotenera sp.
ATGACAGGAATCGTAAGCGCCTGCGCCAAGGCAACCGTCGCCTCAATATTCACGCCAGTTAACATGCCATCACGACCGATATCTGTATAGACGATTGAGCTCACACCATAATCTTCATATTTTTTAGCTAAATCAATCACATCATGGCCTGTCAATTTAGACCAGCCATCGACCGCAACTTTGCCATCTTTCGCATCTAGGCCCACAATAATCTGTCCTGGAAATGCATAGCAGGCTTCATGTAAAAAACCTGGATTTTTGACTGCAGCAGTGCCGACAATGACGAAATCTATACCGCTATCCAAGTAGCGCTCAATTGTTTCAAGGTCGCGAATGCCTCCGCCAAGTTGAATAGGAATGTCGCCACCAACCGCTTTAACAATCGATTTAATCGCCGCCTCGTTTACGGGTTTTCCGGCAAATGCGCCATTCAAATCAACCAAATGTAAGCGTTTACCACCTCGATCAACCCAATGACGCGCCATCGCGCCTGGATCTTCAGAGAATACAGTAGATTCCTCCATTAAACCTTGTTTTAGCCTCACACAGTGGCCGTCTTTGAGATCAATTGCTGGAATAATTAACATAGTAAATTTTGATGTAGATAAATGTAATGGTAATAATTTTATTAAAAATACTTAATGCCAATTGATAGGCAAATTAAGCGTGTAGGTGAATCGATTCTGCATGTAAATTAAGGCACCCAGTTTACAAAATTGCTTAATAATTGCAAACCTGCACTCGCACTTTTTTCTGGGTGAAACTGAACTGCGAACAAATTATCTGTAGCAATTGCACATGTAAAACGGGTTGGATACTCACTAGCGCCGCTAATGATTGTGGCATCTTTAGGCTGTACATAATAACTATGCACATAATAAAAACGTGAACCATCTTCAACTCCCTGCCACAAAGCATGTGGTTTTGATTGATTGGCTTGGCCATTATTGACTTGGTAGACTTGATTCCATCCCATATGCGGCACTTTCAATTTAGCACCATCACTATCTTTCATGTCCGCAGCCGCAAATCGTTTTACCTGTCCTTTTAGCAAACCTAAGCCAGCGACATGACCTTCTTCTGACTCTTCAAACAGCATTTGCAGGCCAATACAGATGCCTAAAAATGGTTTATTTACAGCAGAATCCAATACCGCCTTACGCAAGCCACGCGCATCCATCTCGCGAATACAATCCGGCATAGCGCCCTGCCCTGGAAACACCACACGCCCCGCATTCGCAATCTCATCAGGATTACTAGTAACGACTACAGTTTTTGAGGGTGCTACATGCTCGAGGGCTTTAGACACAGAACGCAAATTACCCATGCCATAATCTACTACCGCAATATCAATTTTTTTCATGCTGCCAGATTCATAGTTGTAGCTAATGCTTATAAACTCAGTGTTATAAACTGCCTTTAGTGGATGGCATGATACCTTCCATGCGGGCATCAAACTCTACTGCCATGCGTAACGCGCGGCCAAATGCTTTGAAAATTGTTTCTGCTTGATGGTGAGCGTTATGGCCTTTTAAATTATCAATATGCAATGTAACGTTGGCATGATTAACGAAACCTTGGAAGAATTCATGAAATAAATCTACATCAAATTCACCAATCGCTGCACGAGTGAACGTGCAACCGAATGACAAACCTGGTCGGCCAGAAATGTCTAACACTACACGTGACAATGCCTCGTCCAATGGTACATAAGCGTGACCATAACGACGTATACCTTTTTTATCACCGACTGCCTTTGCAAAGGCTTGGCCTAAGGTAATACCAATATCTTCAACCGTGTGATGTGCATCAATATGCAAATCACCCTTAGCGTTCACGCTAATATCCATCATACCGTGACGAGCGATTTGATCCATCATGTGGTCTAAAAAGCCCACACCTGTGTTGAATTGAGAAACACCTGTACCATCCAAATTGATGGTAACCGTGATTTGTGTTTCTAATGTATTTCTAATTACTTCAGCGGAGCGCATATTGAATCACTTAAAGTGTAAATCTTAATTAATACCACCATTTTAACCTAAACCGGATTTTATCAAACCAGATAAAAGTTAAAACTTAATATAGCCAATAAAAATACAATAAAAGGCTCAAAAAATGAACCAAAAAAGAACAAAGCCTAGCAAGATATTAATAATCTTTACTAGGCTTTGCTAAGTTCTGCTTAAATTAGCATCCGCTAATTTCTACCAATAACACACTATTGCTATTGGTAGTAGTTTGTAAAAACTATTCTGCAGCAGCTGGTGCAGCCTCTGCCGGAGCGGCTTCAGCTGGTGCAGCCTCGACAGGCGCTTCAACAGCTGGAGTTGCTTCTGCAGGAGCAGCCATTTCTTCAGTAGCAGTAGCAGCAGCATCAACAGCTTCTGTCGGCGCTTCTTTTTTGCCACCTAATACTGTGAACAACACAACTAATACAATTGCAGCAATAATCCATGGTAAGAATTTCTTAACACCGCCAGCACTTGCAGCACTACCGTGTGCAATTGAAGTGATTTCTGCAGCAGCAGCAGCAGGATCTGCAGCACCGTAAATAGCGGCACCAGCCACGATGATGGTTGCACCAGCATCTTTAACTTGTTGTGTTGTAGCAGCTTTAACGCCGCCAGCTACTGAAATCTCAACACCTAAGCCTAAACCAGCAACCATGCTTAAGTCATTGAATGGTGTTTGGCCCGCAGCTTGTTGGTCTAAACCAGTATGTACGCCAATGATATGTGCGCCTAACTTAGCAACTTCTTGTGTACGTGTTTTTTTGTCAGCCACATTAATCAAGTCAACTTGTGCTTTTTTACCGTATTTGTTAGCAACGTCAATTACACCTTTGATCGTGCCTAAATCTGCAGTACCTAATACCGTACAAATATCTGCACCAGCCTTGTAGAATGGCTCAGCTTCATAGAAACCGGCATCCATTGTTTTTAAGTCAACTAGGATTTTGTTATTTGGGAATTTAGCGCGCAATACTTCTAGCAACTTGATACCGTTATGCTTAATGCATGGTGTACCAATTTCCAGAATATCTACGTGTGGAGCAACTTTAGTTGCTAAAGCGACGGTACCGTCGAAATCTAATGAATCTAATGCCATTTGGGTTTGTGCCACGATACATCCTCCAACTGAAAATAAACCAGCGTCTGGTTTATTTAGATTAAAAATACGAATTGAACAGGTTATTTTACTTAGCCATGATTTTGATCATGATTTTTTATATTGTGCACAAATCGCACATAACCCACATAATAACCGTAGTTAGTGCGAAAGTTCAAACTTTTCACGCTTATTTCGATATTTTAAGTATTTATTTCTGTATTTTCATCTTAAAGACTACTACTAATACATTCGAAGAATAATGTATTAGTAAGCAATGCCACTATAAAATTTCAGTTAAAGCATTGATGAGTATCTTTGACTGCGCATTTGTACCAATTGTAATGCGTATATAAGGTGCAACTCGGCTTGGCGCCTTGAAGTGACGCACAATAACATTTCTTTCACGTAATTGGGATGTAAGTGCTGCACCATCTATAGTGTGATGTTTAGCAAAAATAAAGTTCGCACCAGACGGCAACACTTCAAACCCTAGTTTTGTTAAGTCTTGAACCAAAGCGGCACGGGTCAACACTACCTGATTACAAGTTTTTTCAAAATAAACAACGTCTTGCATAGCCGCAATTGCACCAGCAGACGCAAACCGATCAATCGGATATGAATTAAAACTATCTTTTACGCGTATTAACGCTTCAATTAAATCAACCGCACCTAGCGCATAACCAACCCGCAAGCCTGCTAACGAACGTGCTTTAGATAGAGTGTGTGTCACCAACAAATTGGGGTAGCGATTAACCAAGTTAACGGCAGATTCTGTACCAAAATCTACATAGGCTTCATCAATCACCACCACTGATTCAGTATTCTTTTGTAATAGTTTTTCAATTTCAGCTAAAGCTAGCGGGATGCCAGTGGGCGCATTTGGGTTAGGGAATATAATGCCGCCATTAGGCTGATCATAGTCACTGATATTGATGGTAAAGTCTTCACGCAACGGAATTGTTTGATACTCAATACCATACAAACCGCAATATACTGGATAAAAGCTATAGGTAATGTCTGGAAACAATAAAGGTTTGTCATGTTTGAGCAAAGCCTGAAATACATGCGCTAGTACTTCATCAGAGCCGTTACCGACAAATACTTGTTTAGCCTCTAAACCATGCGTTTGTGCAATCGCTGCTTTAAGTGCATCTGAATTTGGATCTGGATATAACCTTAGACTATCAGCTGCCTCTAGTTTTAATGCTTCCAATACCTTTGGGCTCGGCCCATAAGGATTTTCATTGGTATTAAGTTTCACTAGATTATCTAGCTTCGGCTGCTCGCCAGGCACATAAGGTGTTAGCCTATGCACCACGTCACTCCAGAATTTACTCACGGCTGTTAATCCAATCCTTAGACTTAATCTTTAAGTCTGAATTCAGCAGACATGGCATGCGCTTGCAAGCCTTCGCCACGCGCTAACACTGAAGCGATTTTACCTAATGTCTGTGCACCAGCGGCTGATACCATGATTAAGCTGGAGCGTTTTTGAAAGTCATACACGCCTAATGGTGAAGAGAACCTTGCAGTACGTGAAGTTGGCAAAACGTGATTAGGCCCGGCACAGTAATCGCCAATCGCTTCACAGGTATCGCGCCCCATGAAAATTGCACCCGCGTGTTTGATCTTTTTACTGAAAGCCAATGGCTCATCCATTGATAATTCCAAATGCTCTGGAGCGATGTAATTACTGATTTCTGCAGCCTCATCTAGATCGCGCACTAAAATTAGTGCACCGCGATCAGTTAATGAAGTGGTAATAATGTCTTTGCGTGGCATTTCTTCTACAAGCTTTTGAATGCTCGCACTTACTTTATCTAAGAACTCTGCATCTGGGCTGAGTAAAATAGCCTGCGCTAATTCATCATGCTCAGCTTGGCTGAATAAATCCATCGCCACCCAATCTGGGTTGGTTTTTCCATCACAAATCACTAATATTTCAGAAGGTCCTGCGACCATATCAATACCGACCACACCGAATACACGGCGTTTAGCCGCTGCAACATAAGCGTTGCCTGGGCCTACAATTTTATCGACCTGAGGCACAGTTTCAGTACCATAAGCCATTGCACCTACAGCTTGTGCGCCGCCAATACAGAATACGCGGTCAACGCCAGAAATGGCAGCGGCAGCTAATACCAACGCATTTTTTTCACCATTAGGAGTAGGCACGACCATAATCAACTCAGCGACGCCAGCCACTTTGGCAGGAATCGCATTCATCAATACAGAAGATGGATAAGCCGCTTTGCCGCCTGGCACGTATAAACCCACACGGTCTAAAGAAGTGACTTGCTGTCCGAGTAGCGTTCCGTCGGCTTCTGTATAACTCCAGGAAGCCATTAATTGCTTCTCATGATAGCTACGCACTCGGTCTGCGGCAGCTTGCAAAGCCTCGCGTTGTTCAACTGGCAAGCCTTTCAACGCTGCAATCAATTCATCTTTACCGACTTCTAGCTCAGTCAAGCTTGCGGCATTTGTTTTATCAAATCGATTGGTGTAGTCAAGTACCGCAGCATCACCACGTCTTTTAACATCTTTTAATATGTCTGCAACGACAATATCGACGCTGTCATCTCGCGCAGTTTCAAATGCAAGCAGGGCTTTGAGCTTGTCGTCAAAATCATTATCTGTAGTAGAGAAACGCCTTACATTGATACTCATACTTAAACCTATATCTTCAATTGATTGATTTAAAAATTACTGTTTTTATAGATCACTTGGGCGAAATGGCGCTGACAAAAGCATCCATAATCGGCTGCAGTTTTGCTCTATTGAGCTTAAGTGAAGCTTGGTTAACCACTAAACGCGAGCTGATATCACCAACCTCTTCTACTGCTTTGAGGTGATTTGCGCGCAAAGTT
>JANOHT010000064.1:0-12121 GCA_031406605.1 Methylotenera sp.
ACCAATACGACCCCTATGGCCAACGCATCCGTAAAACCATTCATCGCACGCTACAAGCAGACGGTAGCTGGCAAGCCCTAACGACACATAATACCTTTAGCTATTTTTACCGCGATGAAGGCCTAAGCGCACAATACCAAACGGCAGGGCAAGATATCACGACGCCTAAACAAATTGCCCAATACGGCTGGTTACCCAATGGCGTATGGGGTACGAATCCAGTTTGGATTAACACTGCGAAACGCACCACCACAATAGCTAACAACCAAACTACAACAACAATCAGTGCGCCTGATTACTTCTACTATCAGAACGACCACCTTGGCACGCCGCAACAACTCATCGACACCCAAGGCAATATCGTCTGGCAACAGCAGAGTACGGCGTTTGGTGAGACACAAATTACCATTGGTGATGCTAGCAACGAGACTAACTATACATCAAACACAAGTAATACAAACACCACATCCAGCGTAAACGCAATCGCTAACCCATTCAGGTTTGCTGGGCAGTACTACGACCAAGAGACGAATACTAACTATAACAATCATCGACAGTACAAGCCAGGCAATGGCAACTATACGCAAACCGATCCGATAGGGTTGGCGGGGGGAGTTAATGCTTATGTGTATGTCGTAGCAAATCCGATTAACTGGATAGATTCAACGGGGGAAACTCCAAAACAGCCTATAATAATTGATCCTAAAGGTGTTCCTCAAATGCCGAAACCTCCGATTGTTATACCACAGAAGCCAATACCAACCCCATTACCCAAACCAGCTCCTGAAGGTCCTGGCTTTGGATGTTCAGCTGTATTTAAACTTTGTCTTGGAGGGTGCACTCCAAGATGTCCAGGCCCACCGATAGTTAAGGCGGTAGCTTGTGGAATTCTTTGTGGTGTAGCTTGGCTCTCTTGTGTTGCAGCACATAATTAATAACTAAATGAAAAAAATTACATACCCATCAAAATATTTTCTGAAACGCACTATTTCACTTATTAAGAATGGTGAAGAAGTTGATGTAATCATTTCTTCTGGATGGAGAAGAAATATACTATTACAAGAGTTACCTAATTTACTCGAGAATGATGATGAGGCCAAACCACATTGGAAATTTGTTATTCATATGTTTGCAATTATGCGATTTTTCACAGCTTATCTTTATGCAAAAACCTATTCTTATGTAATTACTTATTTCGATGAAGAAGACTTAATAGTATCATTTAAACCAAAAAACAATAGGGAATCAATGGCGTCAGACTCAATTGATTCTTGAAAAGAAGATAGACAAGTGAGTTGATTGAATGATTGGTCAATATTGAATATGAAAAAACACCTCACGATTATTGCCAGTATGGCCATGACCTTAATCACTGCCGCCAATGCAGCAGAGATTGAGATATACACCGCATCGTATTGTAGTGAATGCAAGACAGCTAAAGCGTATTTAAAGTCGCATGACATTGCATTTGATGAGCATGATGTAGAAAACGATTTAGCGCAAAGAACGATTTTTTATGCACGTGGTGGCAAAGGTGTGCCTTTGCTAATAGTAAAAGGGCAGATGATGCATGGTTTTGATGAACAAAAGTTTGAAAGTTTGTAAATCAATGTGGTCAGTCTCGATTGATTCTTAAAAAAACCTAAGTGAATTGATCGAACAATTAGTCATTATTGAATATGAAAAAATATATAAGCATTATTGCCTGTTTAGCCTCAAGCTTAATCAGCGCTGCTCATTCTGCTGAAGTTGAGATTTACACCGCATCGTATTGTAGCGATTGCAAAACTGCAAAAGCGTATTTAAAAGCACATGAGATTGCGTTTGATGAGCATGATGTAGAAAATGATTTAGAGCAAAGAATGATTTTTTATGTACGTGGCGGCAAGGGCGTGCCTCTGCTGTTTGTAAAAGGGCAGATGATGCATGGATTTGATGAGCAACAGTTTGAAAGTTTACGTGGTTCGACAGGCTCACCATAAACAGTTAAAAGATAAATGAAATTAATTAATAATTGTCGTTAGTTTGAAGGTTAAGGGGAAGGTTTACATGTTTACAATAATATTAAAAACAGCCATACAATTTTTGCATACTGGTTTTGCTGTGTGTGGCTTGCTAAAAAATAATGCTCACTCTAACGACAAGCTTAATAAACTTTGTAGGCAAGGCTGGTTGAGTTTTGCCACTTTATTGCTAAGTGTAAGTATTGCTAATAATGCACTGGCAGCAGGGGATACTGTATGTGCGCGAGTAAAAATTGAGATTAAGCAAGAGTTGACGCTGGAGCGTCAGGCTTTTGATGCTGAAATGATTCTTTCTAACGCCTTAGACACAGACTCGCTTACCGAAGTGAGTGTGGTGGTAAATGTGACTGATGAATTAGGTGTGCCCATATTGGTCACGAGTGACCCTAACAATACGGCTGCCAAGTTTTTTGTGCGCTTAAGTAGTAAAAAGAATATTAGCGATGTTGATGGTACTGGTTCGGTAGCCCCAGCTACTACTGCAACTATTAATTGGTTGTTAATCCCCGCGCCAGGCTCTGCTGGCATTAGCGCATTAGGTAAAAAATATTTAGTTGGCGCAACACTAAAATATAAATTTGGTGCTGAGGCGCAAACGCTAGAAGTTTCACCCGATGTGATTACAGTGAAGCCCCTGCCTTTACTGACTTTAGATTACTTTTTAACTAAAGATGTATGGGCGGATGACCCATTAACGCCTGCGATTGAGGCGGTTGAGCCGTTTACACTTGGCGTGCGCGTTAAAAATGATGGTTTTGCTGCTGCTAGAAATTTAAAAATTGATTCTGCACAACCCAAAATTATTGAAAACAACCAAGGCCTGCTGATTAACTTTTTATTAACGGGTAGTTATGTTGATGATGCGCCTGTGCAAAACACCTTGCTGATTAACTTCGCAGAAATTGCCGCGAACAGAAGCAAAATGGGGCGCTGGAATATGGAAACCACGCTGGCTGGCACGTTTACCGAGTTTACTGCCAAATTTAGCCATGCAGATGAGTTGGGTGGTGCGGTAACCTCTATTTTACAAGCCACCAATGCTCACTTATTGTTGCGTGATGTGCGTGTAGATTTGCCTGGCCGCGATACTGTGCGCGACTTCTTAGCTTTAGATGGTGAAGTGATTCGCGTATATGAATCGGATGGGCCTGATACTTTAGTAACGAATAGAAGCGCTGTTGCCGTGCTAACCGCCACTGCTGGCGCTAACGGTAATGCGAATTACAGTTTGCAGTACCCTGCAACGGCTGGGTTTGCTTTTGTAAAATTGCCAGACCCATTTAATGGTACAAAAGCTCTTGGAACTGTGGTGCGGTCTGATGCTAAAACCATGTTATCTGAAAACGTATGGCTTTCTAAAACGCGCAATCTCAATACACAATTGCCAGATTACTGGATTAACTTTTTTGATCAAAACACGACAGGTGTTTATAACGCAGAATTTAAGGCACCACCAGTA
Source organism: Methylotenera sp. (assembly GCA_031406605.1). Lineage (GTDB taxonomy): Bacteria > Pseudomonadota > Gammaproteobacteria > Burkholderiales > Methylophilaceae > Methylotenera. The sequence goes on from JANOHT010000064.1 coordinate 3,484, forward strand.
GCATCGTTGCCGCCAGTCATTCAGTTTATTACCAATAAAACGGTAAAAGAAGAGCAGCAAGTATCATTCTTGGTAGAGGCGAGCAGCCCAGCGAATAAACCACTGATACTATCTGCAGCACCATTACCTGCAGGCGCTAAGTTTGTAGCGCAAGCACCACAAGCAGGCACGTATGGGTCAATATTTAGTTGGACACCGCCAAAAGGCACTGTGGGCGATTATTTGATTGTTTATAGTGCCAACGACGGTACGTTGACATCAACGCGTTCTGCCAGCATTAAAGTAGAAACCAGTGCGCCACCGCCTGGACCCACAACACCTTCAATTGCTAGCCCAATTTCTGGTGCGGTGATTGCGGCATTTAAACCAACTTTTGGGGTGTTGACATCGACCAACTCGCAAGACCCAACTACAAAAGTGCAGTTTGAGCTTTATAGCGATGAAGCGATGACATTGTTAGTGGAATCAGCTATGGTGAATAAAGCGCTGACAGGTACTACTACTTGGCAACCCACTAACGACTTAAACGATAACACTAGATATTGGTGGCGCGCGCGCGCTTTTGACGGCGTGCAAATGTATAGCTTGTGGACGGACGCGCAATTTAAAATCAATTTATTTAACGATCCACCAGATGCATTTAATTTGACGAATCCTACCCCAAGCAGCGAGGTGGATACATTGCTGCCAACCTTGGCTTGGACAAACTCAACCGATAAAGATGGTGATGAGATCACCTATACAGTCAGAGTTTATAGGGATATTAATACGACAGACTTGGCTGCTGAGGCAATTAATCTGCCATCAAGCCCAGACGGTACCACGACATGGGTAGTGACTGCACCATTAACCAATCATGCCACTTATTATTGGAAAGTAATCGCTAAGGACACAGTAGGTGCTGAAACGCATACGCCTGCCCGCCCATTTAGAGTGAACACTGGCAATACAGCACCAACAGAACCAGTGATAGTTAGCCCAACTGTGAGCGGTGAAGTTAAGACGGTTGCGACTACATTGGTTGTGCAGAATTCTACCGATGCAGAAAACGACCCGATTACTTACGTCTTTGAATATGATACGGTGAATACATTCGACTCGGTTGATAAGCGTGCTTCAGGTGTAATTGCACAGAACTTAGCCAGTAACACTAGCTGGGCAATTGCAGGCTTACTCGAAAATAAACATTACTATTGGAGGGTGAAAGCTCAAGATGGTCATGCAGACTCTAATTGGGTGATGGGTGACTTTTTGATGAATGAGACTAACGAAGCGCCGCCTGCACCTACTGTTCAGAACCCTGGCAACGGCGCTTGGTCTGCAAATCGCCAGCCAGCACTCGAAGTAAATGCGGTGCTTGACCCTGAAGGCGGCAATATACGTTATGAGTTTGAGGTATATAAGAATGCAGCATTAACACAATTGGTCACCAGCGGTATTTCAGGCAATACGGCTTGGATTGTGCCAGTGCTTTTGGCTGATAAAACCACACATTGGTGGAGAGCTAGAGCTGTTGATCCACAAGGTTCGACTAGTGCTTGGACATCTGCGGCAGTGCTATATGTAAGTTCGGGCAGTTACCAAAATCCTACTATACAAGTCATTTCACCTAGCACGACTATAGTGCCAGAGCTTGTTACTACGGCACAGGGTGTACGCAAGATGGTTACCATAAACTGGCTGGCAGATGACCCTAATATTGAGCCTACTATTGCGCTTTATTATAGCAATGTAAATACTGGCTTCTCAGGTAATTTGATTGTGGATGGCTTGCATCAGGCGGCTGGAGTAAGTTCTGGCAGTTATGTCTGGGATGTGACATCGCTTGCCAGCGGCAATTATTATATATATGCCATTGTTTATGATGCTGGTGGCCTAGGTAAGGCTTACGCCGCAGGTTCGGTTGTAATAACGCCTGCAACCCAAACTGGGCAGCTTGTAGTGACTTTAGGAAACAGCTCTGTTACTACAGAGGCTGGCGGCAAGCTCAACTTTAAAGTTAGGCTCCTAAATGCACCAACAGCTGATGTAGTGGTTCCAATTGCCAGTACGAACCAGAAAGAAGGCGTTGCTGCCCCCAATCCGCTAACATTCACGCCACTAAACTGGGCAACGCAGCAGGTTGTCACCGTAACTGGGCAGCCTGATTGTGCTAATGATGGAAGTGTTGCGTATCAAGTGCTGTCAGGTAAGGCAATATCAATCGACCCACAATATATTGGATTAAGTGGTGCGCCAGTGAACCTAACTAATAGCAACAATGCAGCTATCGTTAATGGCGCTACTAACAATGCGAATGTGCTGATTTGTGCTCCAAAAATTGTATCTGAAGCTAAAATTCCAAAAACAAACACTAGCCCAGCCGTATGGGAGTATGTGCTTAGCGTAGGTATCACCAATGCAACTACTACAGTCATGAATGGTATTGCAGTGACATTAATGCAAACACCATTTGTAGCTACCAAGGTAGATAGTGTCGTACAAATTGGAGCTATAAATGGCGGTCAGACGATTAGCGCTACAGATACAATTACCTTACGCTCTGTCACGCGCATTACGCAGACCACCCTTAATGCAGGTGGTTTCGTGTGGAATATTGTGGTGACGCCGTGATAGAGAAGCTTAATAAAACCACAATACGAAATTCTAGCAAAGGATTTACCTTGTTAGAACTTTTGGTTGTGATGGTGATTATTGGCTTGCTTGTTTCTTATGTTGGGCCAAGGTATTTTGCTCAACTAGGCAAATCAGAACGTAGCACAGCCAAGGCGCAAATTGAATCAATCAGTAAAGCGCTAGATACATACCGATTGGATATTGGTCATTATCCTAATAACGAGCAAGGGCTATCTGCGCTGAACATCAGGCCTAATGATGAACCCAAGTGGAATGGGCCGTATTTGCAAAAAAACCTCCCCGTTGATCCTTGGGGAAAGCCCTACTTGTATCGAACGCCAGGCCAAGGTGGTGATTTTGACTTACTGTCTTATGGTCAAGATGGTCAGGCTGGTGGACAAGATGCCGCCGCTGATGTTTCATACCGCTAACGTTAAGTTACGAACACAAAGCGTTTTATTTAGATGCAAGAAAACTTTACAGTTAAAGAGCTTGATAATTTTGCCTCTAAAAAACAAGCAAACTTAAAAAAAATTATCGTTCAAGCCCAAAACTCGAGCGGTAAGATTGAGCTTTTAGAGTTTTTTAACACCTCTGAGTCAGACGCAATGCGGCAGGCAGTTGCAAGAGGGTTGAGAGTAATATCTATTGAGGCAGCAGACAAAGATGACACTTCAAAGCTCATCGACAATAACAGCTTCCCATTGTTATTGTTTAGTCAGGAGCTATTAGCACTACTTGATGCTGGGCTGAATCTTACTGAAGCATTAGCTACCTTGCATGCCAAAGAGAGGGTAGCCTCAGTCAAAAGTATTTTGCACAACATTTTAACCACACTGAAAGAAGGCAAGAATTTTTCAGACGTTTTAATGCTAACTCCCAAACATTTCCCAGAAGTATATATTGCGAGCGTAAGGGCTTCTGAACAATCAGGAGACTTACCAAAAGCGCTAGAAAGATATGTTGCTTATCAGCAGCAATTTGAAATCATTCGTAAAAAATTAATTTCAGCTTCAATTTACCCACTAATGCTATTGGTTGTTGGCGGCATGGTCACGTTATTCTTGGTAGGCTATGTAGTGCCAAAGTTTAGTGTTGTTTACGAATCATCAGGCAGAGAAATTCCTTGGTTATCTTCGGTATTGCTAGGCTTTGGCAAGCTTTTGCACCAGAACTGGCAGTTGGCACTTTTGGCATTAGTGGGATTGATTGTGGGTATGTCAAGATTGTTGTTTCGTGCAGAAGGTCGTGCTTATTTGCTTGATCAAATATTACGAATTCCGTGGTTGGCGAATAAGGCCGATGAGTTTCGCTTGGCGCGCTTTTATCGTGCAGTGAGTCTGTTGTTATCTTCTGGATTAGCTTTGCCTAGAGCGATGGGCATGGTGACAGGCATGCTAAGTCCAAATCAACGAACGAGACTATCTAGCGCACGGCAGTTAGTAGAGCAAGGGCAAAGTCTGTCATCGGCACTGATGTTAAATGATCTGGCAAGCCCAGTCGCCGACTCACTTATTAAAGTAGGCGAAAAATCTGGTCAGCTGGCAGAAATGTTAGAGCGGACGGCGCGCTTTCAAGATGAAGATTTTACGCGGTGGATTGATTGGGCGTCTAAACTGCTAGAGCCAATTTTAATGACGGTAATTGGTTTAGTAATTGGTACGATTGTGACGCTAATGTATATACCAATATTTGACTTGGCAGGAAGCTTACGATGACAGTAGATCAGCAAGCAGCATCGTCTCATTTGACAGCAGCTTTGGTTCAAGAGGCTAGGGCATTAGCTGCAAAACAAGATATAACGCTGCTGGCTAGCCTGCAACAGCTTTCGGGGTTAAGTCCTGATGAGCTGATGATTTCTGTTGGTCAGTTGTTCAATTACCCTGTAGTTGCAATGCGGGAATTACAGTTGCTCGCCCCTGATTTTGAAAAAGTGAGTTATACAGAATGTGTGCAACGGAATATTTTAGTCGCGCAAACTGAGCATGGTCATTGCTTGGTTTTGGGCAGTGCGTTTGATAGCCAAGCAGAAGATTGGGCCTTACGCCGCTGTAGCTCAAGCAATATTAGACCAAAGGTAATGTTAGCTCACCCTAGTGATTTGCAAGCGTATCTTGCCAAGCAAGAGCAGCAATTAAGTGCGATGGATGGCTTTGAAAGCTTGACCAATACAAGCGACGATGAAGAAGTTGCAGCCGTTATTACGCTTTCAAGTATTAACGATGATACTAGCCAAGTCATTAAGTTGGTCAATTCCACTATCTATGATGCGCTTAAATTGCAGGCAAGTGATATTCATCTTGAGACTGATACAGGCAGTCTGCATGTGCTTTATCGAATTGATGGCGTTTTGGTGCCGATTACGCAGGTACAAGGCCAAGATATGGCCGAACAGATTATTTCCCGTATCAAGGTGATGGCGGAGCTAGATATTGCAGAAAGGCGCATTCCGCAAGATGGTCGATTTAGAGTGCGTGTTAATGGCAGAGAAATTGATTTTAGGGTTTCAGTCATGCCAAATATATTTGGCGAAGATGCTGTATTAAGGTTGTTAGATAGACAGTCGTTAACAGAGCAAGCAAAAGCACTCAAGTTAGATAATTTAGGTTTAGATGCCCACACCATGTTGGAAATTAGAAAGCTAGCTAACAAACCGCATGGCATGCTGCTGGTAACTGGACCAACGGGTTCTGGCAAGACAACCACACTTTACGCAGCAATCACCGAGATACATACAGGGCGTGACAAAATAATCACCATTGAAGACCCAGTCGAATACAGGCTCCCTCGTGTTTTACAAATACCAGTCAATGAAAAAAAAGGTTTAACCTTTGCCCGCGGATTGCGCTCTATTTTACGGCATGATCCTGACAAAATAATGGTGGGTGAAATACGTGATGACGAGACCGCACAAATTGCCGTACAAGCTGCTTTAACTGGGCATCTAGTTTTTACAACAGTGCATGCTAATAATGTATTTGATGTGCTTGGTCGTTTTCTGCATATGGGTGTTGACGCCTACAGTTTTGCAGCAGCGCTTAATGGCATTGTGGCGCAACGTTTATTGCGTATTAACTGTACGCATTGTGCGGTTGATATAACGCCTACCGATGATCAACTAGAGTTGGCCAGCTTAACAAGAACGCAATCCAAACATTGGCAATTCAAAGCAGGGCAGGGCTGTGGGCACTGTCGAGGAACGGGATTCAAGGGTCGTGAGGCAGTGGCCGAAGTCCTCATGCTTGATGACACCTTACGTGAATTGATAGTCACTCGAGCACCGACTTCAGCACTAAAAGAATATGCCAAAAAATTGGGATTTAAACCATTAAATGAATCTGTACTGCAATGGTTATCCCAAGGCCAAACGACAATTGAAGAGGTTCTGCGTGTTGCTGGATAAATATACAAGTGTTAATACGCTATACCTAGTCATCAGTATGAAAAATATTGAATATGGCGTATTTGCTTCTGGGGCTTGGGTTGATGCCAGCATTTCGATCAAAGCGATACCTACAGACAGAAGTGATGTCTCAGCAATGTCTAAATTAATCTCTGCAATTTCAGAGGGTTCATCTGATATCGAACATTGGCTAAGAAAAAATCCATCACTAAAAATAGTACATTTAAGAGTGCTGGTGGCTGATAATTGGCTACCTAGCACTTCTACACCATGGAACTCATCGTCAACTGCTGATGACAATTTAGCCAAAGTGTTCGCTTTAAATCAATTTAACTATGCGGGGTTTAATGTTGAGTCAACTGATACAGTTAAATTTTTAGAGCATTCATATGGCAAGCCAGCGCTGGCAATAGCTTATCCAAGTGCTTTAACTGATTCGATTAATCTGTTAGCAAATAAATTAAAACTACAAATCACCTCAATTTTGCCTTTAAGCATTGCCGCATGGCATGTTGCTCGCACGGATGGAAACCAAGCACCTGTTTTGGGAGTTTACTCAGACAATTTATTGATTGTTAGTGATTTTAGTAATGGCTTGGTAGAAGTTAAAACGCGTGTTCTAGACGAACACAATCATGATTTTTTGCCCATGATTGCATCTGAGTGGAGTCGAATCAAATTGAGGGAAAATCATCTAGCTGATATTGAAAGCCTACCTCTACTTAACTTGTCTTCGCTAGGTATGCAAACAGCAATTTCTTATCAGGGCGTAAAGTTACTCAATTTTTTGCCTAATTTAGTGAATAAAAATGCCTCGTTAAGTTTAAATCTTGCCAAAAAAGCCAGTAGTGTAGCTACATCTGCGGATGCTATTGCCCAGGGACGTACATTAACCCCATTAAAGTGGATGGTAATTTCAATATTATTAGCATGCATTAGTTTTTTTGGGGCGCAAATTTGGTATCTTAATCAGCAAGCCAACGACATTAATTCTAGTATAAGTAACTCGCAGGCAGTTAAGCTTACTACCCCTTTAAATAATAGCTGGACCAAGCAAGAGCTGGAGCAAGTGCAAGCTATTAATACCTCAATTAGGCAATTAAACTTACCGTTCGCAACATTTATGGAAGCCTTGCAACCGCCTCGCGATATACGTGTTGCAATTCTAAGCTTAGATATAGATGCTAAGGGTGAGGTCGCGACTAAAGTCTCTCGTATAAAAATTGTGGCAGAGGCAAAGACAGCAGCTGAAATGGCACATTATGTAAGTGTTCTATCACACCGTAAAATTTTTAAGGGTGTTTTTCTTGTTAGCCATGAGATAGTCGAAACTATTCCAGAACGTCCCTATAAGTTCAACATTGAACTGTTGTGGGAGAATCAATCTTGATACTAAAGTCTGATGTAAGCTTTACTAAATTGATTGCAAGAGCAAAGTGGGAGTTAGTCAGCGGATGGCGCCTATTTTTTAATAAATATGGTTTATTTGGCTGTGTTGTGGTTGTCTGTGCTGCAATTATATTGTTACTTCTAATACAAAAATCAAAAGCCTTAAGCGACGTAGTTATTTTGCAACAAAAGCAATTTAATCTACAAAAAAACTATTCTGATGCGCCTATTGAAGTAAACCGCGTAGATGGTCATGTTCAGATTAAGGCTTTCCAGCAATTTTTATTACCCTACAACAGAATACCAAGCGCTGTAAAAGATATGCTTCAGCTTGCTTCGAAGCAAGGTTTAACTAATTTACGTGGCGACTATAAAGCGCAGATTGATAATCAGGGCGAATTTTTACGTTACCAAATGGTGATACCTGTGACTGGAAACATTCAATCAATTAACAACTACATTCAAAATGTACTAGTTGAACAGAAAACGTTAGCACTTGAGAATATAAAGTTTAAACGTGAGCGGGCGGATGTTGGTAAAATCGAAGCACGTATTCAATGGGTGTTGTTTACACGGCTACCAACAGATGATGATCAAAAAAACATTAATTTTAATGAATAGATTTTATTTATGACGCAAAAACCATGCCAATGCATTTACTTTAAATAACCACACTCTGAAACAATAACTTAATAAAAAGCCAAAAAAATGAATATATCAAACAGCACCTCTCGCTTCAGCACTTTCATTACATCTTTATTGCTTAGCGCTATGCTACTAGCTATCCCCGCCCACGCCGCCATCTCCCTCCCCAACGGCACCATCAACGAATACGTTGAAGACATGCGGGTTAAGTCATTGGCTGGCGATGTTGCCATAGACCGTCAATACTTCGAAGGCCGCTGGGTGGTTAACCAAAGCTGGAAAGCCGCTGTTTACAGTGGCATCCCGCAGATCACTGGCAGCTGCACCGCCTACCCCACCATTAAAATCCGTGAACGCGAATACAACGGCGACGGCACTGCCTGGACATTAGAGAATCGCTACACCGTGCGTGCTAAAGACTACTTTATTGGTACCGACTGTCAAGCCAACCGTATTCAAACCCTACGCTGGCAAGATAGAAGCACTGGTCAATGGATGGAGTTTCAACGGGCTGACATCACCCAACTACAATACCAACTGGTGCGTTACGGCGACCGCAACAACAACGCCGTTAGTCTAGACTAC
>JANOHT010000006.1:0-4757 GCA_031406605.1 Methylotenera sp.
CATGTTGCATTAAGCGGATGTAAACCTCTGTTTTACCGCTACCAGTAATGCCGTGCAATAACCAAGCTTTGAAGGCTTGCGAATCTTGCATAATCTGCTTAACCGCAAAATCCTGCTCATCATTGAGCTCTGGCGTTAGGACAGGCGGCATTTCAGGCAAACTTATAGTTGCTTGTATTTGTCTGCTATTCGCCCATCCATCCATTACCAGCTGCTTTACCGCTTTGCGTGCGCTGCTAGAAATGACGTCTAAGTCTGTTTCGGTGAGAAAGTCATTCTCTAGCAACGCAGAAAATACGCGGCGTGTCACCAATTGACGCTTTGGTATTTGCTCAATAGTTTGTGCTCTGCCCAAATCCGTTAAGTGATATGCATACTGTTTACGCGATACCGCAGGGGCAATTTGGCGCAAACGTGCAGGCAATGCCGACAATAAAGCCTGACCAAACGGGTATTGGTAATAGTCCGCACTAAATTTAACCAGACTTAACGTTTCAGCATCTATTGGTAATTCATCTGCAAACACTTGCGTGACTGGCTTTAGCTTTTCAATAGGAAAATCGCTGGTGTCAGCCATGCCCATCACAATACCAATCTGGCTTCTACGGCCAAAAGGCACGAGTACGCGCTGACCAATTTTTACCGATGCACCGCCGCTTAAGTAATCAAACAGGCGGTCTAACGGTACATCTAGAGCTATATTTAATATTGGTTTAGGCAATGTAATGATTTGATTATCAACTGATTAAGGAAAAAATAACGGCAGTAGGTTAAAATGTTGTTTTTACTTAGCTGCGAATTTGTTTTGAAAGCACATCTTACCCAATTACTAACCACTGCCGCAAAAACTATTGCGCCAGAATCAGATTTCAGTATATTACTTGAGCGCCCTAAATCTGCCGAGCATGGCGATTTTGCGACCAATCTAGCATTAGTGTTAGCAAAACCACTCAAACAAAACCCGCGCGCGATTGCTGCACAAATCATTGAAGCATTACCTGCTAGCGACTATATCGCTAAAACTGAAATTGCTGGTGCGGGGTTTATTAACTTCTTTTTGAGTGCCCAATCTCAGCAAGTGGTGGTAAAAGATATTTTAGCCGCTGGTGCGCAATATGGCCGCAACAACATTGGCAATAGTCAAAAGGTACAAGTAGAGTTCGTTTCGGCCAACCCCACTGGCCCATTGCATGTAGGTCATGGGCGTGGTGCAGCTGTTGGTGATTGCTTAGCACGCTTATTGGATGCCAACGGATGGGATGTGACGCGCGAGTTTTATTATAACGACGCTGGCGCACAGATTGATAATCTCACCATTTCAGTATTAGCCCGTTGTAAGGGTATTCCAACTGATGATGCGAGCTTTCCTGAAAATGGTTACCGCGGTGAATATATCCAAGACATAGCAACGGCATACTTGGCTAAACAAACCGTAGTAGCAGACGATATTCAAGTCACTGCCAGCGGCGATATAGACGATTTAGATTCTGTACGCACCTTTGCTGTAGCCTATTTACGCCATGAGCAGGACTTAGACTTAAAAGCTTTTCAGATTAAATTCGATGTATTTTCACTAGAAAGTGCGCTCTATTCAGAAGGTAAAGTCGAGCAGACCGTGCAAGCCTTAATCAAAAGTGGCCATACCTATGAGCTTGACAGTGCGCTATGGTTAAAAACCACTGATTTTGGCGATGATAAAGACCGCGTCATGCGCAAATCTGAGGGTGGTTATACCTATTTTGTACCCGATGTTGCTTACCATGCCGACAAATGGAACCGCGGCTTTGTTCGCGTGATTAACGAGCAGGGCGCAGACCACCACAGCACGATTACCCGCGTTCGTGCAGGTTTACAAGCTTTGGATGCAGGCATCCCAAAAGGTTGGCCAGATTACGTGTTACACCAAATGGTTACGGTGATGCGCGGTGGCGAAGAGGTAAAACTCTCAAAACGTGCCGGTAGCTATGTAACGTTACGTGATTTGATTGAAGAAGTAGGCTGCGATGCGACTAGATATTTTTTAGCAGCACGTCGCTCAGATTCACAATTGGTATTCGACATTGATTTAGCCCGAGCGCAAACTAACGATAACCCTGTGTACTATATTCAGTACGCACATGCCCGTATTTGCAGTGTGTTAACACAATGGGGTGGTATTGCAACACAATTAATTAGTGTAGATTTAAGTTCATTGAACAATGCACACGAAACTGCGCTGATGCAACGCTTGAGTACATATCCTGAAATCGTTGCTAACGCCGCCACTGAACTTGCACCACATACTATTGCTAATTATTTAAAAGATTTGGCGAGCGATCTACATAGCTATTACAACGAATATAAATTTTTAATCGATGATGAAACCGTTAAACTAGCGCGCTTGAGTTTAATCAGTGCCGCTGGGCAAGTACTTAAAAACGGATTAGATTTACTTGGCGTTAGCGCCCCCGAAAGAATGTAAGGAGTAACATAGATTATGAGTAGAGATTACAAACCAAGCCCAGCAAAGCCAAGAAGTAAAAGTGGTGGCAACCCTTTTTTAACGGGCATATTGGTTGGCTTTTTATTAGGCATTGCTGCATCGCTAGCTGTGGTCATGTTCATTAAAGGTGGGGATAGTCCTTTTGCTACGCAGAAAGAGTCTAAAAAATCGATTTCTGAACGAATGAAAGATAAAGCCGAAGAAGCACAGGATGAGGCCAGCGCTGTACCTGCTGCTGAAAATCCAACGTCAGCAGAAGATGATAAAACTAGATTTGATTTTTATACTATTTTGCCTGGTAGCGAAAGTAAGGTAACTGCAGAAGAAGAAAACAAACTGAAGGAAGAAACGGCACAAGCGGCCGTACCAAAAAGTTATTTTTTGCAAGTGGGTGCTTTTCAAACAGAAGTTGAAGCCGATAACATGAAAGCTAAGCTAGCCCTACAAGGCTTTGAAGCGGTTGTACAAACAGCAACCATTCCCGATAAGGGTGTGTGGCATCGTGTTCGCGTTGGTCCATTAGATGATTTAGACCAAATCAATAATGCTAAAAGTGAATTGCTAAGCAATGGTTTTAAAGCAGACTTAATTAAAGTGAACAGTGAAAACCAATAGTGATTAATGTCTTGGATTATTATTTTTGAATTGTCAGCCAAAATAAAAGTCAGACGTTTTAGTTGAGGTTGAGTAAGCTAGTATAATTTTAAAATATCGTTTTAAGTTTAGTTAAAAGGAAAGTTAAAGATGAAGATTCTGTCAGTCAAAAAAATATTTAGTGTATTAATGTTATTAACCTCGTTTAACGTGCTCGCTGCGGAACCGCAAGTGGGTAAAGAGTTTGATAAAACCGCCCAAGTCATTCCTACTGATACCCCAAGCAAAATAGAAGTGATTGAGCTTTTTTGGTACGGTTGCATCCATTGCTATCAAATGGATCCTGCGATAAATGCGTGGGTAAAAAAATTACCGGCTGATGTAGTTTTTAAACGTGTGCCTGGCTTGCCACGTCCAGATTGGGCACCAATGGCAAAAGCGTTTTATGCGCTTGAAGATTTAAAATTATTTGAAAAATTACATACCCCTTTATTTGAAGCTATTCATAAACAAAAAGCGTTGGATCCAAGCGATGAAAAAGCCACGATTGATTGGATTACAAAACGTAGCGGATTGGATAGAAGTAAAGTAGACGAAGCATTCAAATCTTTTTCTATGAGTGGTAAGCTTAACCGTGCAGCACAATTCTTCCGCGCATCTGGTGCAACCGGCGTGCCCAGTTTAATTATTGATGGTCAATATATTACTTCCAGCACGATGTCCGGCGGCAATGAGCAAGCATTAAAAACCGCGGATTACATCATTGCAAATGTACGTGCAGATAAGGCTAAAACAGCAAAAAAGTAACTACAGTCAAAACACTGAAAAGTCGATTTCAAAAGCTGTTCAGTGATTTTTTCAATTAGTTTGTTTTGAAACTGGACTAATAAATAGCCCGTTTTTACTTCACCGTAAAAGCGGGTTTTTTACGTCTATAATATTAGCTACTACAAAGGCATGTTATGAAAGTTTTTATTACAGGCGCATCCAGCGGTATAGGTGAGGCACTTGCTACAGAATACGCCAAACGTCACCAAAATGAAAATACGACTATTGGACTTGTAGCCAGACGTAGTGAGCACTTACATAAATTGCAAACCACGTTGCAAGACACTTACAAAGTTAAATGTGCAATTTACCCGCTAGATGTGCGTGATAGTGCAGCGCTAGCCACTGCCGGAGCCGGCTTCATACGGCAGCATGGCACACCCAATGTGGTGATTGCCTGTGCAGGCGTAAGCCGTGGCACATTGACTGAACATCAAGAAGACATTGCTGCGTTTCAAGCGGTCATGGATATCAACGTCGTAGGCTTAGTGCATACCTTCCAGCCCTTTATTGCCGCGATGCGTGACGCTGCAAAACAAGGTGAAATTGCGCAGTTAGTAGGTATCGCTAGTGTAGCGGGTATCCGTGGTTTGCCTGGGGCAGGGGCGTATAGCGCGAGCAAAGCCGCCGCCATTAGCTATTTAGAAAGCCTGCGTGTAGAGATGGCCGCACAAAATATTGCTGTCACTACGATTGCACCTGGCTATATCCGCACACCAATGACGGATGTTAATCACTACAAGATGCCTTTCTTGATGGATGCTGACGTTGCTGCTATTAAGTTTGTAAATGCTATCGAACACAAACGCCGTTTTGTAGTGATTCCATGGCAAATGGGTTGGTTGGCGAGATT
>JANOHT010000033.1:0-6117 GCA_031406605.1 Methylotenera sp.
AAAGATTATGGTTATTATTCGTTTAGCTCGTGGTGGCGCGAAAAAAACTCCTTTCTACAACCTAGTAGTAGCAGATTCACGCAACCGTCGTGATGGCCGCTTTATTGAGCGTGTTGGTTTTTATAATCCATCAGCTAAAGCAGGTGCTGAAGCGCTACGTGTAGACCAAGAGCGTGTGACTTTCTGGCAAAGTAACGGTGCGCAATTGTCAGATACAGTTGCTCGTTTGGTTAAATTTCATGCCAAAGGTCCTGAGCATGCAGTTGCTTCTAAAGCTAAAGATGCTGCAAAAGCTGATGCTGTTAAAGCAAAAATAGCCGCTGTAGAAGCTGCAAAAGTTAAAGCAGCAGCAGATGCCGCTAAAGCTGAAGCAGATGCTAAAGCCGCTGCCGATGCTGAAAAAGCCGCAGAAGCAGCTAAAGCTGCCGCTGCAGAGGCTGCAGCCGTAGTTGAAGCTCCTGCTGTTGAAGCGTCAGTAGAAGCTGCTGAAACTCCAGCTGCAGACGCTTAAATTTTTCCAATGCTTATTGCTGTGTCTCATTGATATGGCTTTAGCAGCGAAATATTCTAAGCAATGAGCGATATGGTAGTCATGGGGCGCATAGTAGCGCCCTACGGCGTTTTTGGCTGGCTAAAAGTAGTGCCGGATACGGAAGCGTTTGACGGTCTGTTTGATTACGATAATTGGTGGTTAGGCAAAGGTAGCGATTGGCGTGAGATGGTGGTGGAAACTGCCAAGGTCCATAACGACGTGATCGTGGTAAAGCTAAAAGGCATTGATGACCGGGATGCTGCGCTCGCTTGCAAAGGCAAGCAAATCGCAGTACCAAGAGCGCAATTGCCTGAAGCTGATGAGAACGAATATTACTGGTCAGATTTAATTGGTGTGCGTGTCAAAAACCAGCAAGACGTTGATTTTGGCTTGATTGTAGATGTGTTTGAAACTGGTGCTAACGACGTTATTGTTGTGAAACCTGACACAGTGCAAGATGCACCGCCGAAAACCGTAGAGACTAGTAAAAGTGCGGACGCTGATAAAAAAGCAGTTAAAGAGTTGCCACAAGAAAGATTATTACCTTTTATCGATACGGTAGTGCTTGAAGTTGATTTAAAAGCGAAAACGATGCTGGTAGATTGGGATGCGGACTTTTAGTCGCTGAGCTTATGCGTTTTGATGTCATCACGCTGTTTCCTGAGATGTTTGATGCCATCACTAAACATGGCATTACCAGCAGGGCGTTGCAGCAAAAGATTTATGATTTGCAGTTATGGAATCCACGCGATTTTACGACTGACAATCATAAAACGGTAGATGACAGGCCTTACGGCGGCGGTCCGGGAATGGTCATGTTGGCTGAGCCGCTAGAGCAGGCCATAAAAGCAATAAAAGTAAGTCAAGCTGTGAAACTTGCACAAGCAGGTGAAGGTGCAGATAAAGACAAAGAATATACAGAGAGTTGGGTCATCCATTTCTCACCAGCAGGTAAGCCGCTGACACATCAGAAAGTGATGCAGTTAAGCAAAAAGAAAAGTTTAGTATTGCTCACGAGTCGTTATGAAGGTGTTGACCAACGCCTGATAGACGCACAAGTGGATGAAGAGTTATCGATTGGTGACTATGTATTGAGTGGCGGTGAGTTACCCGCCATGGCGTTAATAGATGCTATTGTGCGGCAATTGCCGGGTAGTTTGGGTGATGGTAACTCTGCAATTGAAGATTCGTTTGTAGATGGTTTATTAGATTGCCCGCATTACACACGACCTGAAGAATATAACGGTAGACGCGTGCCAGAAGTGTTGTTATCTGGCAATCATGCAAAGATCAAGCAGTGGCGTTTGAAAATGTCATTGCAAAGAACTCGGGATCAACGTCCCGATTTATTGGCCGCAAGGCCGTTGACGAAAGAAGAAGCTCGGCTGCTACAGCAAGACTAAGTTGCAGGAACAAGCATCTTTATAATTAAAAGGAACCCGCCGAGGTTAAATCTAAAGATTAAAACCAAGGCGATATAAAGGATATAGAAAATGGCAGATATCATTAAAATGTTAGAAGAGGAAGAGATTGCCCGTTTAGGCAAAACGATTCCAGTATTCTCACCAGGCGACACCGTAGTCGTTGGTGTGAACGTGGTTGAGGGTACACGTAAACGTGTACAGTCATACGAAGGCGTTGTAATCGCTAAACGTAACCGTGGCTTAAACTCATCATTCATCGTACGTAAAATCTCATCTGGTGAAGGTGTAGAGCGTACATTCCAAACTTACTCACCATTGATCGCTTCAATCGAATTGAAGCGTCGCGGTGATGTACGTCGTGCAAAACTTTACTACTTACGTGAGCGTTCAGGTAAATCTGCGCGTATTAAAGAAAAATTAGTTGCACGTGATAAGGAAGTAATGGCGCCAGAAGTAAAAGGTTAAGCTATTAAAATTAGGTGTTGAAAAGCACTTAACAAAAGCCTCAAGATGACTATAGTCGCTTGAGGCTTTTTTGTATTTGCATATCCGCTACTTTGCTTTAACATCATGTCATGAACTTGAATGCTGCACATAAACAGTACGATGCTTTAATTAACACACCATTTGGTGCAGTGACTATTTCTGCGTATGGCAACCAGCTTGCCATAGAGTTATTAACTGAATCGCCATCAGAATCAGATTGTCCGTCTGCCCATCCATTAGTCGCAACAGCATATGCGCAAATAACTGCTTATTTGCAGCAGGCAGATACACAGTTCAATTGGCCTGTTAACCTGCACGGTACGGATTTCCAACAGCGCGTATGGCATGCGATTGCGGCCATTCCACTTGGTCAAACGCGTACCTATGGTCAGCTTGCTTATCAGATTGGTTCTGGCCCGCGTGCTGTTGCTAATGCCTGCGGTGCTAATAATTTACCTTTGGTCATCCCATGCCACCGCGTCATTGCGCAAAATGGAATCGGCGGTTTTATGCAAAGTAAACAAAATGGCTTATTAGTAAAAAAATGGTTGTTGCAGCATGAAGGTGTTGATGTAAGCAGATATTCACTTGAGAGCGATTACCTGTGAGTGAGCATGTGCTAGCTCCGCTAGATGCAGCGGAGCTAGATACCTTCATCGACCATTTATGGTTAGAAGATGGGTTATCAAAAAATACGCTAGAAAGCTATCGACTAGATTTAACTAGTTTTGCACTTTGGTTAGCTAAGCAAAAAAAACAGTTGTTAGCTGTTGATCAAGCCGATATTCAGCAATACCTTGCGATTAAGTTCCCACAAAGTAAGCCGCGGAGCATTAGCCGATTGATTGCTAGCTTACGCCGGTTTTATCGCTTTTTACTGCGTGAAAATAAAATCAGCAAGGACCCAACGCTGCAGATAGAATCGCCAAAGTTGCCGCGTAGTTTGCCAAAAAGCCTGAATGAAGACGAAGTGGTTGCGCTACTTAATGCACCGAATGTAGAAGAGCCTGCGGGCAAACGAGACCGCGCTATGCTAGAGCTTTTATATGCTTGTGGCTTACGTGTTTCAGAGTTGGTCGGTATTAAAGTCACAGAGGTCAGTGTGAGTGATGGCGTAGTGCGCGTTACTGGTAAAGGTAGCAAAACGCGCTTAGTGCCAATGGGAGAAGACGCAGCAGATTGGATTGCGCGTTACTTAAGTGAGGCTAGGTCAGCAATATTACAAAAGCGATTATGTGATGCACTGTTTGTCACGAATCGCGGTGAAGCCATGACACGGCAGGCCTTCTGGTACTTAATCAAACGCTATTCTTTATTGGCTGGCATTACTAAGCATATGTCGCCACATGTATTGCGCCATGCATTCGCTACACATCTATTGAACCACGGCGCAGATTTACGCGTGGTGCAGATGTTGTTGGGGCATTCAGATATTTCTACCACACAGATTTACACGCATGTGGCGAGAGAGCGGCTGAAGCGGTTACACAGCGTTCATCACCCGAGAGGTTAAGCTGGAACGTAATCAGTACCAAAATCTTCTATAACGATACTGGCATCCCACTCATCGACGATTTCTTTGGCTCGTTCATAGTCCGAATCACTGACGCTAACTCTTATTAAACCAATAGCAGGAATTTCGCCAACACCACTTTGCAAATGTTCACCTAGAACATAAGCGGGAATTTCCTGTTGTTCTAACAAGTTTTTAATGAGGTAACCTTCAATGCTATTCAGTGCATTGTAGGCAGTAATCATTTTGCTGACCTTTCTATCATCACGCCCAATGCCTTCAACCCTGGCAATATCGCAGGCTTTGCTACTTTAATCTTCACACTTAATGCTCCAAACTCACTTAAAATCAGTTGGCATATATGTTCAGCTAAGGCCTCAACTAATTGGAAGCTATGTTCATTTAAGGTGTCGCGTATGCGCCTCACCACGGTACCGTAGTTGATGGTATCGTCAATCGCATCACTTTTGCAGGCTTTACTTAAGTCGTAGCCAACTTCAATATCAAGTATGATGGTTTGCAGAACCATGCGCTCCCAAGCAGGGACACCGAGTTTGGTTTGTACTTTAACTTCACTTAAAAATATTGTGTCCATAGTGTCTTATTATCACATCGTCATTCCCGCGAAGGCGGGAATCCAGTAGTATCTTGAATATTAAACCACAATTGACTATTGTGATATTGCAAATGGATTCCCGCCTTCGCGGGAATGACGGAACTCGGAATTACAACATAATATATGACTGATGATATTAGCTTTACCACTGTGACACTTGTGCCCATTATTTGGATTGTTGCCGCTTATTTGCTCGGCTCAATCGCCTTTGGCATTTTAGTAAGCAAATTATTTGGTTTGCCTGATCCGCGTACGGTCGGTTCTGGCAACCCCGGTGCAACAAATGTATTGCGTAGCGGTAAAAAAATGGCGGCAGCGCTCACTTTGTTAGGCGATGCTTTCAAGGGATGGTTTCCAGTTTGGCTGGCACTACAATCAAATATGCTAATGTGGGTAGTCGCTGCAGTTGGGTTGGCTGTTTTTTTTGGACACTTGTATCCAATCTATCACAAATTTAAAGGCGGAAAAGGCGTAGCAACTGCGCTTGGCGTCATGTTGGCTATATCACCCTTGCTAGGTTTGGCGGCACTGCTTACTTGGGTGGTAGTGTTTGCTGTATCTCGCTACTCATCATTAGGCGCTATAGTGGCTGCTGCATTGGCGCCAGTGTATGCATGGTTTTTATTGCCCTACAAAGATTATTTAATTGCGGTTTTGGTGATGTCAGTGTTGTTGATTTGGCGACATAAAACCAACATCCAGAAACTACTGGCGGGAACTGAATCGGGGTTTGGTAAGAAGTAATTTAGCTTTCATAAACGCCGGTAATTATGGCGCTTGTAACTCTGCCAAATCCCAACGTGGGCGAACACTAAAGCTGTGGTTCATATTGCCAGTATTTTCTGTTGCTTTTAATCTCATCGCTTCTAGTCGCATAGCCCCTGCAAACGCAATCATCGCGCCGTTGTCAGTGCAAAACTCTAAACGTGGGTAGCTCACTTTGCATAATTTGCGTTTGGTTGCAGCGTTTAATTTTTCGCGCAGTTTAGAATTTGCACCTACGCCGCCTGAAACTATCAGGTTATCTAAGCCAGTTTCGCGCAATGCGCTCATACATTTGGTAGTTAATACCTCGGTCACTGCTTCTTGAAACTCCCACGCAATATCTGCTTTAGTAGTTTCACCCAATGGCTGATGTTGATTGGCAAGTGTTAATACTGCAGTTTTCAAACCGCTAAAACTGAAATTTAAATCACCACTATTTAACAGTGGGCGTGGTAACTTAAAGCGGGCTTTTCCGGTGGTCGCTAATTTTGCTAACGCAGGGCCACCTGGATAACCTAGACCTAGTAATTTGGCCGTTTTATCGAACGCTTCGCCTGCCGCATCATCGAGGGTGTCGCCGAGTAATTTATATGCGCCAATACCATCTACCCGCATTAACTGGCTATGGCCGCCAGATACTAGCAAAGCGACGAATGGAAAAGCGGGTGGATTATCCTCTAGCAGAGGTGCCAACAAGTGACCTTCAAGATGATGCACATTGATTGTTGGAATTTGTAAGCTAAACGCAAGTGACTCAGCGAAGCTGGTGCCCACTAACAGC
>JANOHT010000061.1:0-11808 GCA_031406605.1 Methylotenera sp.
GTACAAAGATATTCACGATATCCTTGAGTCTGATCTAACTGAACCACCATTCTTCTTGATTCTAGATGGTGTTGAAGACCCGCATAACCTAGGTGCCTGTTTACGTGTAGCTGATGCGATGGGCGTGCATGCGGTGATTGCCCCAAAAGATCGTGCAGTAGGCTTAAATGCCACTGTACGCAAAGTGGCGTGCGGTGCAGCTGAGACAGTACCGTTTATTGCCGTCACTAATCTGGCGAGAACAATTCGCGAACTTAAAGAGGCTGGGGTGTTTGTAATTGGAACAACGATGGACGCACCAAGTAACCTATTAAACACAAAGTTAGATGGGCCGATTGCGATTGTTTTGGGGGCTGAAGGTGACGGTATTCGCAGATTAACCGCTGAAACATGTGATGCTTTAGTAACGATTCCGATGTTTGGTTCTGTTGAGAGTTTAAACGTCAGTGTAGCAAGTGGTATTTGCTTATATGAAGCTCGGCGACAACGCAGTTTGGCAAATATAGCAATTTAACGTTATTTCGTTCAATTTTAACTGCTTAACTAAATAACACTGAAGTAAGAGCGATTTTTAAATCGCTCTTACTTACGAGAGTTTCAGTGTTTTCAAAGTTCTTTGACGAACTGTTTGCGACAATTTCGCATCATCAATTAGCGATTCTCCATAACTTGGCACTAGCGCTTTCATTTTTTGTTGCCAAGCGCCAGTTTGCATTTGAGCGCTGAAACACTGTTCAATCACATTAATCATGGCTTGTACTGCCACTGAAGCACCTGGTGATGCGCCTAATAGGGCAGCAATAGAGCCATCCTGTGCGGCTACAATCTCTGTACCAAATTCAAGCTTCCCGCCTTTTTCATCACATTTCTTTATGATTTGAACACGTTTACCGGCATTTTCCAGATGCCAGTCTGCCTCTACCGCCTCTGGGTAAAACTGGCGTAATGTAATGACACGTGAAGAGTGGTTTTGTAATGCTTCACCTATTAAATAGCGAGTTAAATCAATATTATGTCGGCCCGCACTAAGCATGGGTTTCATATTGTTTGGCTTTACTGATTTGATTAAATCTAAATAAGAACCTTTATTTAAAAATTTGGTAGTAAACCCAGCATAAGGGCCAAAGAGCAGTGCAGGTTTGCCGTTAATGATGCGCGTGTCTAGATGTGGCACAGACATAGGTGGCGCGCCTATGGCGGCCTTACCGTACACTTTGCTATTGTGTTTTTGAATCACTTCCTGATTATTGCAAACAAGCCACTGGCCGCTCACTGGAAAGCCACCATAACCGCGACTTTCTGGCACTCCTGATTTTTGTAGTAATTTCAATGCACCGCCACCCGCGCCCAAAAATACAAAGCCTGCATTGATAGTCGTTATCTTTTTGCTGATTAAATCCTTTACACGCACTTGCCAGCGGCCATTTTTTAGCTGTTTTAAGTTTTTAACTTCTGTATGCAGGGCAAGCTTAAAGTGATGCTCAGATTTTTGACTCTTAATTTCTAGATTTTTGATTAGATTGCGCGTTAAGGCACCAAAATCTACATCAGTACCATAGTTAACGCGTGTAGCGGCCACTTTCTCATGAGCATTACGCTGTTGCATAATAAGTGGCATCCAGGTTTTCAGCGTTTCTGCATCGTCGCTAAACTCTATATCCTGAAACAAGTGGTGTGATCTAAGTAAATTATAGCGTTTACGTAAAAAATCCACATCTGCATCGCCCCAAACAAAGCTCAAATGGGGTGTAGGATTGATGAAATTTTTAGGTGTAGGGAGCGTATTTTTTTCAACCAAATAAGACCAAAACTGCAAAGATACTTCAAATGAAGCATTGATGGATAAAGCTCGAGTGATGTCAATATTGCCATCAGCATTTACTGGCGTGTAATTCAGTTCGCAGTAGCCTGCATGGCCAGTACCTGCATTGTTCCATGCGTCTGAGCTTTCTGTAGCAACATTGGCAAGCCGCTCTACCATCATCATGCTCATGGATGCATCCAACTCTGATAATAGTGAAGCTAGTGTGGCGCTCATCACGCCACTTCCTACTAATAGCACATCTACTTTATTTACAGTCGTCATCGAATTATTTGCCACTTTTTAACATTAAGTCGGTAAGTTTTAATCAATAAAAAAGCCTGTTATTTACAGGCTTTGGTCTCCCCAAGGAGGTGTATTTTTGCTTGTTAACGAGATTAATTTTGTAATATTTGAGCAAATTTTACATTAAATATTATAGTTTTGGTGAATAATAACTTAAAGTTAGACTGTTGTATTTAGCCAAATAGAAGCTAGTTTTCATGGGTTGAGCTCGATTTATAGAGCAGACTTATTTTTAGTTTGAAATGTAATTGACACTAGGGTAGAAACGTAGCAAAAAGACACAGACTTATATAAGAGTTACATTTAAATCAATACGGAAAATAACTGAAAATATAGTTGATGAAATTTGGACCACACTTAATTTCCCCAAGTGAAATTACTAGCTTTAAAAACTGAGTTATTTTAAGAGTAAATTAATTGAGTCATATTTTTCTTTTATACTAAGTAATATTAATATTAAACCCAATAATTTCAATAGGTAACCAATGAATATATTAGTAGTCGGTGGTGCAGGATATATAGGTTCACATACTTGTGTGCAATTACTCGCAGCAGGGCATCAAATTGTGGTGTTAGATAATTTATCTAACAGTCAAGCTGAGTCAGTTAAGCGAGTACGTCAGATATCAGGGCAAGACTTTGTTTTTGTTGAGGCAGATATTCGTAATAAAACAGCGTTGAGGCTAGTTTTTTCTGAGCACAAAATAGATGCGGTAATTCACTTCGCGGGTTTGAAAGCCGTAGGTGAGTCAAGTGAAAAACCACTCATGTATTACGATAATAACGTCAATGGCACCATTGCTTTACTTGAGGTGATGGCAGAAGTTAATGTTAAAAATATTGTCTTCAGTTCGTCTGCTACTGTGTATGGTGACCCTCTGTCTGTGCCAATTTCAGAGGATTTCCCATTAAGTGCAACTAACCCTTACGGGCGCACTAAATTAATGATTGAGGATATCTTGCGAGATTTACAGCAATCAGACTCAAGTTGGCGTGTCAGTATATTGCGTTACTTTAACCCTATAGGCGCACATGAGAGCGGATTAATAGGTGAAGATCCTAATGGTATTCCCAATAATTTACTGCCATATGTGACCCAAGTGGCGGTGGGCAGATTAGCTAAGTTGCGGGTATTTGGAAACGATTATGCAACCTTTGATGGCACTGGCGTGCGCGATTATATTCATGTGATGGATTTAGCGGATGGTCATGTCGCAGCACTCAATCACTTATTCTCACACGCTGGTCTCACGACAGTTAATTTAGGTACAGGTATCGGCTATTCTGTATTACAGGTGGTACAAGCTTTTAGTGAGGCATGTGGCAAACAAATTGATTATGAGTTCATGCCGCGTAGGGTAGGGGATATTTCAGTGAATTATGCGAATGCTAGTTTAGCTAAAAGTTTACTCGGTTGGTCAGCTACTCGTGATTTAGCCACTATGTGTGCAGACTCTTGGCGGTGGCAATCAAAAAATCCTCAAGGCTACCAAAATAACTAAGGTTTATTCGGGTTAACTATTTCTTTAACAATCTGAATATGTATAAATTGGATCTATCGTTATTCATGGCGTAATCACTATTATTTCTTTTTGGTATTTTCAAACTCATCCCAGCTTACTTCGGATACTTTATATTCGCCGTCTGCGTTAGTTAATGTGTGGATATCAGCAAAATACGTGTCTTCATTAGACTTAATGTATTTTTCCTCTTCTGGATGCAATTCTTTGTTGACCTGAACAGGGAAGCGCCAGTAAATTTTTTCCACCACATAGCCTGTGATTTTGTAAATGTGAGAGATGATATTGCTTTCTAACACATTAGAATAACGGAAACGCTTTAATGGTTGAGATTCGATTAATGTTACAAAGCGCTTATTGCCATCCACTTTAAAGCAAGATACCTGAACCTCAGCTCCGGTATGTATAAAATAATCAGTAATAAATACCGTTATTTTTTGGATTGCTTTTTCTAAATTTCTTTTCTTTTGATAAAGATATAAAACGTATGTTAATAATATGAGAATGTCAGCTACAACTATGTAGAGCGCAAGTGAATCTAAACTAATCGTCAATGTAAACATAATTTCCTTTTTTATTATTCAAAGCAATAAGTATAGTGTTCTGACAATTAAGCGTTATCATGACCATGATTCTGCCCATACATGTTTTAATGAGTATATAGAGTAATTCAGAAATTTTTATATATTAAATATCATTCAAATTTGATTTAGTGAACTGGTCAGAAAGTTACCTTGTAGCCTTTTTTTGAAAAGCTCAAACAAGTGCATCAAGCATGAGGAGTGCCGTGTATAAATCTGTTGCAAAGACTAGGTTAGCTGTATTATTAAATTGCTTGTCAATTTTAGTTGTTGTTTTATTCACGTTCTTTTCATCTCCATCGTTCGCTTTTGAAGATACTTCCAAGCTAAAAAAAGCAACCCTCCAGCTCAAATGGAAGCATCAATTTCAATTTGCTGGCTATTACATAGCCAAAGCAAAAGGTTATTACGCACAAGAAGGTTTAAATATTGAAATTATAGAAGGCGGGGCCAAGTACTCAGCAATTGATAGGGTGCTTGCCGGTAATGCTGACTTTGGAATTGGTGATTCCGATATATTGCTTGCAAGAGCGCAAGGGAAACCTTTAGTAGCACTCGCTGCCATTTTCCAGCATTCACCTTACATTATTTTAAGTCGCCGGGATCAAAACATAAGAACGCCTTCCGACCTCATAGGCAAGCGTGTGATGATGTCAAAAGATCAAGGCGCAGCCCAACTAATGGCAATGCTGACGCAAGAAGGCATTGCTACTGATTTAGTATCAATCACGCCCCATTCTTGGGACTTAAACGATCTAATACAAGGTAAAGTCGATGCGATGTCTGCCTACTCCACTGTCGAGCCAGAGTATCTGAGAAAGAGCGGAGTAAGCCCTGCAGTATTAAATAGCATGAACTATGGTGTAGATTTTTACGGCGATATTATATTTGCGACGGAGGCAATGATTGCTGAGCATCCAAAAAAAGTAGATGCATTTTTAAGAGCTAGTTTTAAAGGCTGGCGCTACGCACTTGAGCACGTAGAAGAAACTGCTGATTTGATTCACAAAATGAATGGTGTAAGTGAGCGGGTGAGCCGTGAAATGCTCATCAAAGAAGGCAACAATATGCGCCCCCTAATTTTGCCAGACCTGATTGAGATCGGGCATATGAACCCTGGTCGCTGGCAAACTATTGCAAATATATTAGTGAATGCAAAAATTGCAAATATCCAACCCGACATTAACGGATTTATATACGAACCCAAAAAGCCTATAGATTCAAAATTGTTTAGCTGGATTGCAGTTGTAATCGGGCTACTTTTATTAAGTTCTGCTTTTTTTGTTTACTGGAACATACGCATCCGCCGTCGAGTTGAAGCAACAACTGGAGAGCTTGACACGGAAATCAAATTCCGTAAAAAAATTGAGTCCAGGTTAGAAAATAGCCAGGTTCTTGTCAGATTAACTTTTCATGCTACTGGTGCTGGCATCGCCATTATGGATACCCGCGGAAAATTCTTAATAGCAAATCCTGCTTATTGTCGGATGGTTGGTTATACGGAAACTGAATTGTTAGAAAAAGATATCCAATCCATTACTCATCATGATGACAAAACAAAAAACATGGTGCAAATGGATATGCTCCTTGAAGGGAGCATTGAAGATGTTACATTTGAAAAACGTTACTTGAAAAAGGAGGGTGAAGTTGTTTGGATAAGAGCGAGTATTTCACTTGTACGCTCACCTGAAACGGGATTGCCTATTAACCTCATTGCAGTCACTGAAAACATTACAGATCGTAAGCGTCTTGAAATGTTGAAAATTGAACAAGATACTATTCTGGAGCGAATTGCTGTGGGCGCGCCTCTTCTGGAAACTTTAAACTCTTTAATTACTACAATAGAAAATCAGTACTCAAATTTAATCTGCTCTATTCATTTGTTATCCGCGGATGGAAAGCGTATCCATCATGGCGCCTCAATCAACTTGCCTAGCGACTATATTGATGCGTTAGAAGGTGTGGAAATTGGTCCAACCGTTGGGTCTTGCGGCACCGCAGCTTTTGAGCATAGAACTGTAATAGTTGAGGATATTGCTAATGATCCACTTTGGGCAAATTATAAAGAGTTGGCACTCAAGTATGGCTTACATTCTTGTTGGTCCATGCCCGTTTACACGAGTAAAAATCAAGTATTAGGGACTTTTGCAGTTTATAGCAAGTCGATTAGTCGGCCTGATGAAAGCCAGTTGGCGTTGTTAGAATCGTTTTCTCATATTGTTGGTATTGCCATTGAAAAACACAATTCAGAGGAAAATCTAAAGCTAGCAGACTCCCATATTCGAGATCAAGCCTCGTTGTTGGATAGGGCTCAAGATGCAATTATTGTAAGAAATATTGATAATCGAGTGGTTTATTGGAATAAAGGCGCTGAGAAACTTTATGGCTGGAAAAGTGAAGAAGTAATCGATCATTTAGCTGAAGAGATTTTGTATGAGGATTTGAATAAGTTTGAAGATGCGAATCGTAAGTTATTAGAGGATGGGGAATGGAGTGGAGAACTTACTCAGTTAAACAAAAATGGACAAGATTTCTTAGTTGAGGCACATTGGACATTAGTCAGAGATGAAGCGGGTAAGCCAAAATCTGTTCTTTGTATTAATACCAATATCACTCAGCGTAAAGAGGCTGAAAAGAAAATTCAGCAACTTGCTTTTTATGACAATTTAACGGGTCTTCCTAACAGGCAATTATTATTAGATCGATTACAAGTAGCCCTAAACTCAACTTTACGCAAAAATCATCATGGTGCAATACTTTTTATTGATTTGGATAATTTTAAAACGCTCAATGATGCGATGGGGCACGATTATGGAGATATGTTGCTACGGCAAGTCGCACAACGCTTAACTTCATGCGTGCGTGATGGTGATACGGTCGCAAGGTTAGGTGGTGATGAGTTTGTTGTCATGTTAAACAATCTAAGTTTTAATAATCAAGAAGCTGCATCTCAGACGCAGGCGATAGGCAACAAGATACTGAATGTTTTCAACTTACCTTTCCGTCTTGAACAATATGAATACCACACGACTACCAGTATAGGGGTGGCATTGATTGATGATCAGTCAACCACAGTGGATATCTTGTTAAAACGAGCTGACATGGCGATGTATCAGGCCAAAAACTCAGGTCGTAATACCATTCGATTTTTTGACCCTGCCATGCAAGCCATTATTAATGATCGAGTAGAGTTAGAAGCAAGCCTTCGTTTAGCCTTGGTGCAAAAGGACTTCATTCTTTTTTATCAATCTCAAGTAGATGAAAAAGGAAATATTTTTGGCTTTGAAGCACTAATTCGCTGGAAAGATCCTGTAAAAGGCATGATTTCCCCGGCTTTTTTTATCCCTTTAGCTGAAGAGTCAGGCTTGATTTTGCCCATCGGATTATGGGTGATGGAAACTGCATGTCAGCAATTGGTTGAATGGGGCAAAGATTTTCACACCAGTCACCTTTCAATCTCTGTGAACGTGAGCGCAAGGCAATTCAAACAGTCTAATTTCGTCTCACAAGTGACCTCGGTCATTGGGTCAACGGGTGCAAACCCAGACAAGCTCAAGCTAGAACTTACTGAGAGCATGCTTGCTGATGATGTTGAAGAAATTATCAAAAAAATGACAAGTCTTAAAGCATTGGGTATTAGGTTTTCTTTGGATGATTTCGGCACTGGCTATTCATCCCTTTCTTATTTAAAACGTCTTCCGCTGAATCAGTTAAAAATCGATCAGTCATTTGTGAGAAATGTATGTTCAGATAATAATGATGCCGCTATCACGCGTGCGATCATTACACTGGGGCAGACATTAGGGTTGTCTGTCATTGCCGAAGGTGTAGAAACCATTGCGCAAAAAGATTTCTTAATCAGTAATGGCTGTTATCACTTTCAAGGTTATTTGTTCAGCAAGCCATTAATTATAGATCAAGTGAATGCTATGCTGAGTAATACTACAGACGCTCAAACACTGATGAACTAGTCATTCGTATCGTTATTATTGGATATTGTTCAAAAACCCTACGATTAGCGCTTTTTCATCTCTGCCAGACACTTAGCACGCCTATCCCCACTCAGCCCACAATGTTATCCACAGAAATTGTGGAGCGCTTAACATGTTTTTACTTGAAGATTTTTTTGTCAGAAGGATATTTCTTTGGTTGAGTGAATCATCTAAACTGCGGTTATGTGCCGTAAATTTAGCTTGTCTGGTTAGTTAATATTTAGGTTGGATTCGCAAGAGGGTATATGAATTCTGATGATTTACACCGCTTAGTTACTTTGATTATGCCATATGGAAAATATAAAGGCCGCATCATTGCGGACTTGCCAGGGCAGTACCTTAATTGGTTCGCTCGCGAAGGATTCCCACCCAATGAGTTAGGGCGATTATTGGCGTTGATGCAAGAGATAGATCACAACGGACTTTCTCCGTTGCTTGAGCCATTGAGAAAAACAACCTGACTTTATCAATCAGTTGAGTTTGGCGAATCAGCAATCTCGGTTCGACGAATATCTTGCAGCATAGAAATGTAAAGGCTTTCTACCTTTTCACGCGCCCATGGCGTTTTACGCAAAAACTTCAAGCTTGACGATAGGCTAGGGTCATTGCTAAAGCAACGCACAGGTATACGTTCAGCTAATTCCGCCCAGCCAAAGCGAGCCTCCAGCGCTGTTACCATTGCTTCTAGTGTTATCCCGTGCAAAGGGTTGTTGTGTTGTTCTGAGGTCATAGTAGTGCTTTGCTGACAGTAGTTATGAGCGGTGCTGAAAAAGTGGATATTGCTAGTTTCATTGTTTGGCTTCTTTGATATAGGTTAATTCATACATTTTAGATAGCGCAGCTATTTTGTCGTAATTTTTTGTATCACCTCAAATATAGCCATTCCCACCAGCATGGCTAAAACAAAAGTGCCAGCGTCTTTACTACTTGTGAGTAATGAAGCTAACGCTGGCCCTGGGCAATATCCTGCAATTGCCCAGCCAATGCCAAATACTGAAGCACCAGTAATTAACTTAACATCAATATCCTGCATTGTAGGTAAGCTTATCTTGGCACCCAATAGAGAATACTCACGTTTTTTTGCGATCCTGAAAGCAAAAAAACTCACTGAAATTGCACCTAACATCACAAATACTAAAGATGGATCCCATTTGCCAGTGACATCTAAAAAACCAATGACCTTAGCTGGATTAGTCATACCAGAGAAAATCAGCCCTAAACCAAAGATTAACCCTGCAATAAATGATGAAATCAGTAGCATTTCAATCTACCTAAGAAAAAAATAACCGCATCACAACAACTGTGACCATGCCAGATAATATGAACGAAATGGTTGCAATGACAGATCTGATTGATATGCGGGCTATTCCACATACACCATGACCACTTGTGCAGCCGCCACTAAAGCGTGTACCCATGCCAACTAACAAACCGGCACCGATAATCATTCCAGCGCTGGCATCGACTCTGACTAATGGTAATGGTTGGAATAAACTATAAAGCAATGGTGAGATGATTAAACCAATGATGAACAGAACACGCCAAGCAACATTACCCTTTTCAGGATGAAATAAACCACCCACAATCCCACTGATACCAGCGATTCGACCATTGATTAAGATGAAAATGGAAACTGCGACCCCTATTAACCCCCCACCTAATAACGAAGCGAGTGGCGTTGCATCTACCCAATTGATCATTTCGACTCCAATAATATAGCTTTGATTATGCCAGATTCGTACTTAACCAAAATCCATCAGCTGAATAGATAAATTAGGCAATTAATTAAAAGTTAAGCAACGTAATAATGATTGTATAAAACTTAACTGCAATCAACTCAACCTTTTGCTAAATATTAAATTTTTTATTAACTAAATATAGCAACTATATGATTATAATAAATTATATTTTTATTGTGATTGATAGTTAACATAGATCGCAGACAATAGCCGTAGAGCATTTAAGCGTTTTGATTTATCGTGACTTCCGAGATCGACTTTTAGATTTCTTCTCTTGAGCTCATCGTCATACGATAAGTTGAGCGCTTGATTTCTAAACAAATAACCATGCTCATTTCGTGCATCAGCTTTTTTCTCATAAGAAGCTTTTTCGTCATTCATATCGATTAGTAATCCTCTCAATCTAATTTTTTTCTCATCTTCAGACATCAAGGTATCTGAAGATTCAGAATTGACTGTTGTTTTAGTTTGAAGAGAGGGTGTCGTCTCATATTTTTTTTGCGTGGCTATTTGCCTTCTTAATTCTGAACTTTCGATTGTATTAGGCTCTAAATATAATGGGGCTCCTATTGTGCCAGAAGGACATAGCTTCTCTGAGTAAGTGATTTCCCCATTTGTATTTTTACATTTATATATTTGAGACCAAGCAAGTTGAGGTAGTAAAGAAAGCACGACGAATAAAATAAGCTTCACAGGCATTGTTGTTTTCCGATGGTAGAGATGGGCTTCATCCGCTTTAGTAGGCATATCATAATGTTGAAATTGGAATGGGGAAAGTTAATTGAAGGGTGTTAGTCATGAAGTACTTATTGATGTTATCAACATTTTTGTTAACATTTCAAGCACATGCTGAGATATTTGTATGTAAAGACGGCAAGGGTAGAATAACTTATCAAGAAAAACCATGCCTTACTATAATGGTTAATAAGCTAAAAAACATTCCTGATGCACCTATTGAAGATCAAATCCTCGCTCAAAATAGAATCAACAAAGCCAATGAAATGTATCGCCAAAGAGAGGCTAAAGCAGAAGTCGAACGTCAGCAACAGGCCGCGCATGATAGAGCGCTTGAACTCATAGAAATTGAAAAGCGCAAGTTAGAGTTGCTTGAAAGGCAGACGGTTGCGGCGGAGAGGGCGGCAGCTTCACGATGGGTGGTTGGGGTAGGTTATCATAGGCTGGGGTCACACCATAAAATGGGCTCTCATCGTTCAGGATCACATAAAGCAGCTTTAAATAAGACAATTGGAGGGAAGGTTGAGGAGAATAGGGTTACTATTAACATTACGAATTAAAGAATATGCAGTGTTTAACAATCATTAACATGAAAGAAAGTTGAGTAAATGAAAGTAATTAAATTGGCAGAAAAACATCCTTTATTAATTTCGTTAGCAATATTAACTTTAACTCTTAGCATTGCAGTTTTGATAGCAAAGAAAAAAAGAGAATACGACAGTGACTATGGAAACTACACAGAATTTGATATGTAATATTGATATTAAGTTTTCATGGTTTATTGCTTTTAAGAATGAAGCAATATTGTTAAATTAAATAATTGGAGAAATTGAACATGACCAAATCAGAGAGTGTGATTAAGCCGGAGTTGGCGCAGAGTAAATACGAAGAACATATCGAAGCAATTGAAAAACATAAACTATTGCTAGAAAAACTACATCTTGATTCAAATTCACATTTAGATGAAGTGAATAGTTCTTTCCAGAATATTACCCTGACACTTGAAGAGTACCTTAAAGTGATTGGTATACCGTAATATCCGGAAAATTGAATGTGTTTTATTGACACCGACTATATGATGCAGCCAAAGCAATGCCAGTATGACAGTGGCTAAAAGTGAAATGGGTTAATTCA
>JANOHT010000069.1:0-12541 GCA_031406605.1 Methylotenera sp.
GACTTGTAGTTATAAAAGACTAATATTTAGAAAATTTGGAGTAAAGAACACAAATGATCGGTATTTTAATCATCACACACGGTAGTTTAGGCGAAAGCTTATTATCGTGTGCAAAGCACGTAATTGGCAAAGAACCTGAACAGTTAGCATTTCTAGCCGTGAGTAATTTTGACGACCCTAATGGCTTGTTCCCAGAAGCACAAACCATGGTAAAAAGCCTCAATAGTGGCGATGGCGTACTAGTGCTATCAGACATGTATGGCGCTACACCTTGCAACACAGTAGGTAAGCTTTTGCAACCAGGTGTGGTAGAAGGCGTAGCAGGGGTTAACTTGCCCATGCTAGTACGCACTTTAACTTACCGGCATGAACCATTGTTAACATTGGTTGAAAAAGCTGTGAGTGGTGGCCGAGAAGGCGTGGTACATTTCAACAGAGAGTCTTGTAGCAGATATGAGCAAGATTAAGTTAATTGACAAGATTTAAAGAATATCAATATGACTAACAATAACTACTAATATGAACAATAATAATTAATATGATTAGCACAGAACTAGAAATTATCAATAAACTAGGTTTACATGCTCGCGCTTCTACTAAACTCACACAAACTGCCAGTAAGTTTGCCAGTGAAATTTGGGTGACTAGGAATGGCCGCCGCGTCAACGCAAAAAGTATTATGGGTGTGATGATGTTGGCGGCAGCAAAAGGTTCTTTTGTGACAATAGATGCAAATGGTAAAGATGAATTGCAAGCAATTGAATCTTTAACGACACTTATCAATGATTATTTTGGTGAAGGTGAGTAACAAAATAATATGTTTCAAAGAAACATCATTTTGGTAAGAGCAACCACACATGACTAGCTTTAGTATTCATGGGGTTGGTGTTTCTAGCGGCATTGCAATCGGTCATGCCCATTTAGTCTCCAATGCCTTACTAGAGGTAGTACATTATCAATTACCCAAACATTTAATTGAAGACGAGATTCAGCGTTTTAATGACGCGATAGCAACTGTTACCCGCGACTTAGAGCTTATTCACAGCAGTTTACGTAGCAACATGCCTGCAGAGCTAGGCGCATTTATCGGCACGCATTTAATGATGCTGGCAGATAAATCTTTATGCGAAACCCCAAAAGACATTATCAGAAATGAGCAATGCAATGCCGAATGGGCCATTAAGCTGCAAATGGATGAAATTGTTGATCAGTTTGAACAAATTGAAGACGAATATCTGCGTGAGCGTAAACAAGATGTGATTCAAGTAGTGGAACGTGTTATCAAAGTTTTACTTGGTCATCAAAGTCAATTAACGACCGAGCAGCAAACTAGTGCGCAACATTCAGAGCGTAAACTTGTTTTGGTCGCGCACGATATTTCACCTGCAGATGCAATCCAATTCAAGCAACATCAGTTTGCTGCATTTATTACCGATGTAGGTGGCGTGACTTCGCACACGGCCATTTTAGCGCGTAGTTTAAATATTCCATCTATCGTAGCTCTACAAAAAGCGCGCGATTTAATTCGCGATGGTGAGCTGATTATTGTAGATGGCAGTCAGGGTGTAGTAATCGCTAACCCTGACAAAAGCATTTTAACAGAATACAAATTACGCCAAGATCAATGGGAACTTGAACAACAAAAACTACAGCGCATCAAATCTACCAAAGCTGTAACGCTTGACGGTGCCAGCATTGATTTATTTGCAAATATTGAAGTACCAGAAGACGTAGCAAAAGTAAAAGCTGCTGGCGCAACTGGTATTGGACTATATCGGACTGAATTTTTGTTTATGAATCGGCGTGAAATGCCCGGTGAAGAAGAGCAATTTACTGCCTATAAAACTGTCGCTGAAGACATGAAAGGCGCCGAAGTAACGATTCGTACGCTGGACTTGGGTGCAGATAAGCAAATGAATCCTGACACCATTGTCACCTGTGCAAACCCTGCTCTAGGTTTGCGCGCTATTCGTTTATGTTTATCAGAACCGCAAATCTTTCATACACAATTACGTGCCTTATTGCGTGCCTCGCATTATGGCAATATTAAAATATTAATACCCATGCTTTCTACGCTGGCAGAGTTACGTCAAACCAAACTTTTGCTTGAGCGGGCGAAATTGAGTTTACGTAAGCAAAATATTCCGTTTAACGAGAATATCGCTTTAGGTGGCATGATAGAAGTACCTGCAGCAGCAATTAATGCAGAAGCGTTTGCTAAAGAACTGGATTTCCTATCTATTGGCACTAATGACTTGATTCAGTACACGCTAGCGATTGACCGTACCGATGACACCGTTGCACATTTATATAATCCGTTACATCCGTCAGTATTGAAACTGATCTTTATGACCATAAAAGCTGGCGAAAAATTAGGTAAATCTGTCTCCGTTTGTGGTGAAATGGCAGGCGATGCCAAGCTTACTAAGCTACTAATCGGCATGGGATTAAGGCAACTTTCTATGCATCCTTCGCACATACTGACGGTAAAGCAACAAGTACTTAATAGCCAAATGACTAAACTCTGTAGTAACGCTCGCAAAGTACTGGGGCTCACCGATATTGAAAAAATTGAACAACTTGTGGCTAAATTTAATCTACATTAACTTTTAGTTTCTCATGCCTTGTAATTGATCGCCTTCATCATTTGTCATATCTTAAGGAAGCACCATGACTACTGAATTAACAACGACCCCAAGTAACGATGATAAAAATATTGCCACAGTCACACACTTAGGCGGCACAGTATTTTCATTTATTCCTGCGCTAGTCGTTTGGATACTGAAAAAAGATGACAGTGAATATATTTCATCACAGGCAAAAGAAGCCTTGAATTTTCAAATTACCGTATTGATAGGGCAATTTATTGCCTTCATTCTAGCGTTCATACTGATTGGTTTTGTCTTGATGGGAATTATTTGGCTCGCCAATATTGTTTTATGCATAATTGCCGCCATCTCCACTAGCAAAGGCGAAACTTATCGCTACCCACTTACTCTACGATTAATAAATTAACTCAACGTTTAATTAACTAGTTTAGATACACAAAAAGGATTTACCCCGATGTCTACCGATGTGACTACAAACAGTTTAGAAACAAGTAATTTAAATACTAATCCGCTTTTGTATTTTTCTGGCTTACCAAAATTTGAAGAAGTTAAAGCCGAGCATGTATCGCCAGCCATTGAGCATTTAATTAGTCAGGCAAGAACAACGATAGAAACGTTAGTGAATAGCAAGGATGAAGTGAGTTGGGATAACTTTGCCGCCAAGTTAGAAGATATGGAAGAAAAATTAGGTCGGGCATGGTCACAAGTCGGCCACATGAATGGCGTGGTCAATAGCCCAGAATTACGTGAAGCTTACAATGACAATTTATCTAAACTGACTGATTTTTATGCAGATTTGAGCCAAGATGAGCGTTTGTATACCAAATATCGGGCTTTACGTGCCAGCAAACAATTTGATGTTTTAACAGCATCACAGAAAAAAATTGTTGAAAATGAGCTACGCGACTTTCGCTTGGGTGGCGCTGAATTACCCTCAGCCCAAAAAGTTCGCTTCAAAGCTATTCAAGAAGAGTTGTCTAAACTTTCGTCTAAGTTTGAAGAAAACGTATTAGACAATACTAATGACTATGCACTCTATATCGAGGATGCCGCTACTTTGGCAGGCATTCCTGAGGATGTACTTCAAACTGCAGCTGAGGCTGCAAAGACTGATGATAAAACTGGATGGAAATTTACACTGCATTTCCCCTCTTATCTGCCTGTTTTGCAATATGGTGATAACCGTGAGTTGCGCGAAACACTTTACCGCGCTTACGCTACACGTGCCTCTGAATTTGGCAAGCCCGAATGGAATAACACACCACTCATTTCACAGATTCTTAAGTTAAAACTTGAAGCGGCTAATTTATTAGGTTTTGCAAATTACGCGGAGCTTTCAGTTGCAACAAAAATGGCTGAATCGGCAAAGCAAGTAAATGATTTTTTGTACGACTTAGCTGAAAAAGCCAAACCTTATGCGCTTAAAGACAAACAAGAGCTTGAAGAGTACGCGGCTAAGCTTGGCATTACCGATATGCAAGCTTGGGACGTTGCCTATGTGTCAGAAAAACTACGTGAAGAAAAATATGCGTTCTCTGACCTTGAAGTAAAACAGTACTTTCCCGAAAACAAAGTATTAGCGGGTTTATTCAAAGTAGTAGAAACCATTTTTGACGTACATGTGAATAAATCTCAGGCTTCAGTATGGCATGAGGATGCAAGTTTTTATGATATTAAAGACCATAATGGTCACTTGATTGGTCAGTTCTATTTAGACTTATACGCCCGTAATAACAAACGTGGTGGCGCTTGGATGGACGAAGCGATTACTCGTCGCAAAGTTGGCGGCAAGCTCACCACACCTGTTGCATTTTTAACCTGCAATTTCTCTGCACCAGTTGGTGGAAAACCTGCATTATTTACGCATGATGAAGTAATCACTATGTTCCACGAATTTGGTCATGGCTTACACCATATGCTCACCCAAGTGGACGATTATGGTGTCTCTGGCATTAAAGGCGTGGAATGGGATGCTGTGGAGTTACCCAGCCAGTTCATGGAAAACTTCTGCTGGGAATGGGAGGTATTACGCAATATGACTTCACATGTAGACACTGGTGAACAATTACCTCGCGCCTTGTTCGATAAAATGGTAGCCGCAAAAAACTTCCAGGCAGGTATGCAGACTGTGCGCCAAATTGAATTCTCATTGTTTGATATTCGTTTGCATAGCGAGTTTGACCCGAATGGCACAGCAACTGCGCTTGATTTAATTGAGGCGGTGCGCGATGAAGTAGCCGTGGTCCGGCCACCAAAATGGAATCGCTTCCCGAACAATTTCACGCATATTTTCTCAGGTGGTTACTCAGCCGGGTACTACAGCTATAAATGGGCTGAAGTGTTATCAGCCGATGCCTACAGTATGTTTGAGGAAGATGGTGTGCTCTCAGTCGAAACAGGTAAACGCTACTGGCAAGAGATTTTGGCAAAAGGTGGTTCGCGCACTGCATTGGAATCCTTCACTGCTTTTCGTGGCCGTGAGCCTAGTATCGATGCACTACTCCGCCACAATGGTATGAATTAACATATGGTTCATATATTATTCTGCTCTCAGCTTGAGAGCAAGATAAGGCGGCAGCAAGGCAATTGACGAAGACCGTACATTAGTTTGGCTAGGAAATTGATTTATTGCTAATGCAGTATTACCGATGAGATGAGAGATAGAAATTGAAACTTGCTACATGGAACGTAAATTCTTTAAACGTTAGATTACCTCATGTTTTGGATTGGCTTCGCGACAATCAGCCTGACGTTTTATGTTTGCAGGAAACAAAACA
Organism: Methylotenera sp.; assembly: GCA_031406605.1. GTDB lineage: Bacteria > Pseudomonadota > Gammaproteobacteria > Burkholderiales > Methylophilaceae > Methylotenera. The sequence continues at coordinate 5,387 of JANOHT010000069.1, forward strand.
AGAAGACAGCAAGTTTCCATACGAAGCACTAAAAGAAGCAGGCTATGAAGCGATTCATATTGGCCAAAAAACCTATAATGGCGTGGCTATTTTAAGTCGCATCCCACTCACCAATATTCAACGCAACATACCCAACTTTGAAGATGATCAACAGCGCATTATTGCTGCAGATGTTGATGGCATTAGGGTAATTTGTGCGTATATTCCAAATGGCCAGGCAGTAGATTCTGATAAATACTATTATAAATTGCGCTGGCTTAACGCGCTTACAGATTGGCTTAAGACAGAATTAATTACCTATCCTAAACTCATGTTATTAGGTGACTATAATATTGCACCAGAGGATCGTGATTGCCACGATCCTGCAGCTTGGATTGGGCAAATATTAGTCAGCCCTGCTGAGCGTGAAGCGTTTAAAAAACTATTAGGCTTGGGCTTGCACGATAGTTTCAGGTTATTTGAACAGCCTGAAAAGAGCTTTAGTTGGTGGGATTATCGCATGATGGGGTTTAGGCGCAATTTTGGCATGCGTATTGACCATATTTTAGTCAGCGATGCACTCAAGATTAATTGTAAAGCGGCACATATTGATAAAATGCCACGTAAGTTAGAACGCCCTTCTGACCATACGCCAGTTGTATTGGAAATTTCACAAGCCGCATAAAGTCCATGTGGCCAATTATTTAAATTCCCTTGAAAATAGTCCTTAACCTTTAATTTTTATCCCTAATTGTTTGAGCTTGCGATATAAATGCGTACGCTCTAAGCCTGCTATCTCAGCTAGTTTACTCATATTATTAGAAACGTCTTTCAAATGATGCACAAAGTATAACCGTTCAAAATCATCTCTTGCATCACGTAATGGCTGATCTAAATTGGCTTCTACAGTGGCAGGTTTCTCTAAAAACTTAGGCGGTACTTTACTCACTTGCATTTGCTCAGTTGCAACTTGCTGTGTGGCTTGTGCATCATCAAATTGGTGCAACACGCGATTCACATCATCTAAAGTAATTTTTTCTTCTAGGCTAGTTTGTATCAAATTGCGAATTATCGCATCTAATTGAGCTAAATCCCCTGGCCAATCGGCGTTACGCAGACAGTTCAGTGCAGCAATATCAAATTCACGATACTCTGTACCCGCAAGCTCAAACTGCAGATTAGCTATGGCTGTTGCCAGCTCTGGAATATCTTCTTTATGCTCATCTAAAGCTGGCACCCGTAGCGAAACTGCTGACAAAATTTGTAATAAATTGTGGTCAAACGAGCCTTCTGCCTGTAATTTTGGTAGATTTTCACTAGTGCTACAGACCACACGCACATTATATTTCTCCGATTTTGTAATCAGTAATAACAAGCCTTTTTGCTCAGTTTTATTAAGGTCTGCAATTTCAGCGATGTAAAACACACCATCACGTATGGACTCTAAAATATCCAAAGGCGCGTGTACAAGTTGGCTAGATTCTATCAGTTGTAACCAAGGGGTATTCACGCTTTGCAAATAGCGTGCGCACAATTCAGCGGCACAGCCTTTGGGGCCAATCAACAGCACCGGGCTGGGGCTAATTGTTGTACTAGCAACAATTTTATCTAGACGCTCTTTAAGCGCAATGGCAATAGGGCTTTTGCCTAAGTTGACCAAACTCATCTCTGATTTTGGTAATTGTTCACTGTGTTTTAAGGCAACGCTAACCGTTTTTAATAGTTTTTGTAGCGCAATTGGTTTTTCTAAAAAATCAAATGCTCCGATACGGGTTGCCTCAACCGCAGTGTCAATCGTGCCATGACCAGACATCATGACCACTGGCATGGTCAGCAAACCATTATTAGCCCATTCTTTTAACAGGGTAATGCCATCACAATCAGGCATCCAAATATCTAACAATACAATATCAGGTCGCTCATGTAGGCGTACTGCGCGAGCAGCAGCAGCATTTTCAGCCAACTGAACGCTGTAACCCTCATCCTGCAAAATATCACGCAATAACTCGCGAATACCAATTTCATCGTCTACAACTAATATGTGTTTTGATGCCATGCTGTTTATCTTTTAATTTTTAAATAATTTTCAAAATAGGGTTAAGCGAGTTTTAGGTATTTACACTGTAGTCGCATCTAGCAAAAGTGGAATACTAATAGTCACTATTGCACCCGACTTTTGAACGTCTTTTGTTAATATTGCTTCAGTGTGTTTGCTCTGATTTTTAATGGATTGTTCTAAGTTTGAATGCACGACATTTTCAATTTTAATACTCCCTTTATGCTCATCAATAATTTTTTTCACAATCGCCAAACCTAGACCAGTGCCATGTGACTTTGTAGTCATATAGGGTTCAAACGCATGCGGCATCATCTCGGCAGGAAAGCCCATGCCGTTATCTTCCACCGTTAACACCAACATACCATTTACCGCTTCTGTTTTTACAGTAATTATCGGTGCTGGATGCATATCAAGCGCATCTTGTGCATTTTGCAGTAAGTTGTGCAACACTTGGCGCAGCATCGTGCTATCGCCCTTAATGTTACACGCTTGTTTTTCTAACAGAAGTTTGATTTTTGATTCAGTCGACTTAGCACCTAATGCTTTTGTAGCAGAAAAATCATAAAGTGAAGTCACTTCTAAAATCAACTTATTTAAATCTAAACACTCTAGTTGCGGTGCTGGAGAACGCGCATATTCACTAAATTCATTCACCATAGTTTTCATGGCGTCCACTTGGTTCACGATTGTTTCAGTAGAACGTTTGAGCATTTCTGCATCGGCAGTATCCAGTTTATGGAGTAGCTTATGTGCCATACGTTCAGCTGAAAGCTGGATTGGAGTAAGTGGATTTTTAATTTCATGTGCTAATCGGCGTGCCACTTCCCCCCAAGCAGCGTCACGCTGCGCTTGCACCATCGTCGTTGCATCATCAAATACGGCTACATAACCACCATCTGGCAAGCGCGTACCGCGCAAGGTTAGAATTTGTTTACCTTGCGTATTTACAAGTTCAATTTGAGTTTGTTCATCTTTTTGTAAACTCTTTTGTATTTCAGTTTGCCCGTTTTTCTGTGTACTGATGTGCCCGTTCACCTGCAAATTATTTTGTATAGTAGCTTGTGCGCTATCTATTGCAATCGCATTTAAGAAATTTTCTAACCGTGTTTGTTTTACAATAATTTTATCCAGTGTGAATCCTACATAACCTTCTAACTTTACACCCAATATATTAGATGCAGCTTGATTAAAGGTACGCAATTCGCCCTGATCATTGAGTGCCAGTACGCCAGATGACAAATGCGCCAATATGGTTTCTAAGTAACCTCTTGCAGCTTCAACCCGCGCACGGTTTCTATCTGCCGCTTTAGTGGCATCGCCTAGTTGCTGCGTCATACTATTAAAAGATTGTACTAGCACACCTAGCTCATCTTTACCGTGCGCTGGCAACATGGTGCTGTAATCACCACTTGCAATCGCTTTAGTACCTTCTGCCAACACCGTGAGCGGTGCTGACAGTCTTCGGCTCAAAACGAATGCAATAGCCATTGCCGCTAGCATTGATAACATCATTACCAAGGTCAGCGTGAGCGCAAATACCTCCCTTAGCGATGCGCGGCTATATGAAAGCTGCTGATAATCCTGATACACATCTTGTACTGCCTCAGCAGTATTGGCAAGTGACTTAGGTACTGGTTGCAACAACTGCAAAATACGTGTCTCACCAGTTAAGTCCTGCACATTCACAGGTGCTAGCACCCGCAAATACAATCCTTTATCGGCAATCGGCTCTATCGTACCTAAAATACGGGTACGCGCCTGCCTAAGTTGTGTGATACTCGGTAAATCAGGTAAAAAAGTGGTGGAGTCGTTACTTGATACCGCTAAAATTCTACCTTGCACAGTAAATAACGTTGCATCCTGAATGCCGCTTTTTTCACGCAAATCATTCAGTATTGAAAAGTGCGCATTTGCAGGCTGAAAAGCTAGGCTTGTCGCCATACTTTCGCCTTTCTCTTTCACATCTGCAAGCAAAATATCTAGTGCAGTACGTCCTAAATTAAGCCCGCCCTCTAACGCAGATTCAACCTTGACATTAAACCAAGATTCAATGGAACGCGTTAAAAAATTTACCGAGACTAAATACACGATCAATCCTGGAATAATCGCCATTAACGCAAAAGTCCCTAGCAGGCGTAACGTAAAGCGGCTTCCCACCACACGTAAACGAATTTTTCGGTAAATTCCCCAAAGCTGTACACCGACCAATACAACAAGAAAAATGGCTAGCGCAACGTTAAGCGCCACAAGTAAGGTGTAATATTCGCCTGATGCAGCGGTATTGGCGCTAGCACTTGATAGTAGATAAAGTAGAACTGCGCCTAAAGCAGCGCTGGCAAAGACAATATATTTCATCAACTAATATAGTTCATAGACTAAATATATTCATTTAAATAAGTTGGGCGACCACTCGTAACGTTGCGAGGTCATTTTCCATTCATCTAAGCTTGTTGCATCACCTTGTAAAATTTTAGGCAACTTAGTTTTATCTAGTCGCATCAACAAAGTAGCATTGTAAATACCGCCCTTTTCTACGTCTGACTTTAAAAATACTTTCAAATCTTTAATCTCAGAAAGTGCATCAATCGCATCTTCCAGCGTAGCAAAAGTTTTCTGCTGTTCACCATGTGTCAGTAAATATTGCCTTGAAAGTGCGTGATAGCTTAAAGTCACACGACGGGTTACCGTTACAATTTCATCATTAAACCAATACTTATAGGGTATTACCAACTGAAATTCAGTAATGAAATTAAGCTCAAATCCCTTGATGAGGGCTTGCTCCATTTCTTCGTTAAATTTAATTTCAATGTCGGCGTTTAATACATAACTTTCATCAATTGCTACTAGCTCAGCACTTAAAATATTCAAGCTACTATTGCCAGCCACAGCAACCGTAGTAAATAAACTTAACCAGCAGGCTACCAAGCCGGCCATCAACAGTTGTTTAATTTTTTTGCAATAATGCATAAAAAAAGCCGTCATGTGCGGTAGAGGGAATCAGCTGACCGTTGATGTGCGTGATACTTGTTTGCGCATTGTTTAAGTTATTATGGTTTTCTAGTAGCTCAAATGGCAATTGAGTAGCATCCTTATTATTTTGTAAAAACTTATCCACTTGTCCTTGATTTTCTTCATAAAAAACTGAGCATGTTACATAAAGTAATTTACCACCCTTTGCCAACATCTGCCATAAGCTCGGCAAAATTTTCGCTTGCTGCGCAACAAACGACGCAACATCAGCCTCACGACGTAGCCATTTAATATCCACATGACGGCGCACAATACCAGAAGCTGTGCAAGGCACATCAGCTAAAATTCGGTCAAAACTCACCCCATCCCACCAACCTGTAGATGATGCATCGCCCACCACTAAATTCGCCTGCAAATTTAACCTGTCCAAATTACTCTGTACGCGCTGCAAACGTATTTCATCACTATCAAGCGAGGTCATCGCCACGTCGGCAGACTCAAGAATATGCCCAGTTTTGCCGCCAGGAGCACAACAAGCATCCAGAACGCGCATATTTGGTTTTAAATCAAGCAAAGGAGCCGCCAACTGAGCGCCGTAATCCTGCACCGAAACAATACCATCGGTAAAACCAGGTATTTTTTCTACCGGCTGGGGTTTGGTTAAAATCACCGCCTGTGCACCGACTTCTGTAGCTTCGATATCTTGACGAGCAAGTAACTGCAGATAATCTTGCATACTGATTTTTTGCGTATTCACCCGTAAAGTCATCGGAGGATGTTGATTGCCTGTTTCCAACATGCTTTGCCAATGATCAGGATATTGAATTTTCAATTTATTAATCCACCATTGTGGATAAGAATAAGTTGAAACCTCACTGACTTTAAGTCGTGTTGCAAGCTGATCTTTTTGACGTAAGAAATTACGCAAAATCGCATTCACCAAGCCTTTAGCCCAACTTTTAGGCGCAGGTCTTTTAAGCTGGCTCACAGCATGCACAGCTTGGTTGACCACCGTAAATGCGTCGGCTTTATCATGCAATAACTGAAAAATCGCCACTAGCAATAAAGCATGAATACGCTCATCCGTCAGTGGCTTTTCCATTAACTGAGTGAGGTAAGCATCAATCTCACCATAAAAACGTAATGTGCCATAACTTAAATCTGCTGCCGCACCTTTTTGTTGAGGTGTAGCGGCAGGGAATAACGACAATGCCGCAGGCAACGCTAAAGTAAGATTGCGACCAGAGAACACTTGATGCACAGCATCAGCGGCGATGAGTTGAGAGATATACAAAAAAAGACTTCCGATTAACTACTAAAAGCCTATTCTAACCGCCGTTGAAGGTAGATGCACGCCGATAAAACATTTAAGCAAAAATTAATCGAAAAATTATAAACTGACATCATTTCGAACAAATTTATGTCATTCCGTGCTCGACACGGAATCCAGTGACTTAATTTCATAGCGCTAAAGCCACTAGATTCCGACTTTCGTCGGAATGACGAGGTTTGGTAGAAGCTAGAAATCAACCGTGAAATTTCAATGCTTTTGACTTTCAATCCCCTGCTACCGTGCCTGTGTTGCTCAGCAGCATGGGAGCTTTCGGCAAGCGGTTGTTTGAACGAAGTGAGTTCCCGATTGACGCCCATGCTGCTGAGCTGCACAGGAATTAAGCGGTAGGGGGTAGCCTTTTCTTTGGTTACTTTCTTTTGGCTAAGCAAAAGAAAGTAACTCGCCAGTCGCGCGAAAGCGACCACTCACATACGGCGCAATGTCTTTTAGTTATTGCACACTGCTACTATCAATATCGTCTTGGATATCATTTATATGAGCTTTCCTGTGACAGTCCTCACAAAGAGCTGCTAACTGATATAACAATTCGTCACCAATATTTGCATAACTAACATGATGAACTTCTATAGCAGGTTGTTCTAAACATCCTTCACAAATATTATTTGCTCGCTTTAGTACCTTCTTGCGCTTTAACTTCCATTCTGGAGATTTAAGATAATCCCTATACCATTCGCTATGCTCAGCAATTGCAACATTTTTGCTTTCCTCATATCGAACCCTAATTTCTTTATACGCATTTACTTTTTGAGCCTTCCAGTCGACTTGCTTCTGCTCATCGAACAAAAAAGGTTCA
>JANOHT010000075.1:0-22622 GCA_031406605.1 Methylotenera sp.
TTTTAAAATTGCCTCTATCATGACTGAAACTCAAGGTTCTATGCAAATAGAATCTGCGAGTGGCAAGCGCAGTAAACTCAAATCCAGCAATGCATTGATGCGTGTTGAAACGCCTTTGGCAGGCTTTATGGAAGCTGCGAATGCTGAGGCTGAAACACTGGATGTAGATTTTTTGTGGGAATGCTGTAACGAGGATGAGTTTGGCTTCGAGCAGTTTGCAGAAGATTACTACGGAAGAAAACCCACGCCAATAGAAGCTGCTGCGGTCGCCATCAAATTGCACAGCGCACCAGTTTATTTTAATCGCAAAGGTAAGGGACGTTATAAAGCTGCTCCTACTGAGATATTAAAAGCCGCACTGGCAGGCTTAGAAAAGAAGCGATTGCTGGCAGAAAAAATGGCAGGTTTTGTAACGCAGCTTAAGGCACATGAGATGCCAGTTGAGCTGTTACAAAAGCTAGATATGCTGCTGTATGAACCTGATAAGAATGCAATGGAATATAAAGTGCTGGATGCAGCTGCAAATGAGCTGCATGTAAGTCATCTTAAGTTGTTACAAGCCTGTGGTGCAATTCCTTCAGCACACGATTTTCATCTGGGTGCTTTTTTGCGCGAATTTTTTGCTAAAGGCGCTGATTTTAACGAGACTGATTTTACTCAGGAAACGATAGCCACGCTTCCTGCAGACTTGCCCTTAGCAGATGCTCAAGCATTTAGTATCGATGACAGTACCACGACTGAGATTGATGATGCTTTTTCAATCACACAGCTTGCAGACGGCATTACCCGCGTGGGCATTCATATCGCTGCGCCTGCCCTTGGCATTGCCATAGATAGCCTATTGGATAAAGTAGTGATGGAGCGTTTGTCTACCGTGTATATGCCCGGTAATAAAATCACCATGTTGCCAGAAGTGGCAATCAGGCCGTTTAGCCTGGATGCAGGTGAGGTTAAACCTGTCTTATCGCTATATTTGCATGTGAACGTAGAGTTGACTATCACGCAGCGCGATACCAAAGTGGAGCTTATCAAAATTGCAGATAATCTTCGCCATGACACACTTGAACCATTTTTTAACGAAACAACGTTAGAGGCGGATAGTGGACATCCATATTGGGCTAAGTTGTTATATCTATTTAATTTAGCAGAGTCTTTAGAGAAGGCCCGCGGTAAGTATGACCCTACAAAACCACCGCAGATCGACTATAACTTTTATGTAACTGAGGGTAAGGTCAGTATTGTAGGTCGCCGCCGTGGCTCGCCCATGGATAAGCTAGTGGCTGAATTGATGATAGAAGCCAATAATCAATGGGGCGCGTTACTAGCCGCCCACGACGTACCTGGCCTTTACCGCGCGCAAACGGGCGGCAAAGTGTTTATGACCACTAAAGCCGAGCCTCATCAAGGTTTGGGTGTGGCACAATACGCTTGGAGTACATCGCCATTACGTCGTGCAGTAGATTTGATTAACCAACGCCAAATCATTAGTGTAGTACAAAATGTGGAGCCTGATTATCCGCAAAATAGTGAAGCGCTTACCATCCACATGCGCAATTTTGAGCAGACGCATAAAAGCTACAATGAATTTCAAACCCGTATGGAACGCTACTGGTGTCTGCAGTTTATGATTCAAGAAGATATTAAAGAGTCACATGCAACTGTATGGCGTGAAAATTTAGTTTGGCTAGATTGTGTGCCGTATATGACCAAAGTATATGGTTTGCCTGATCTTAAGCCTGGCACGCGCGTTAATTTGCAAGTGCAAGAAGTGGATACGTTATTGATGGAATTGCGTACCAAATTTTTGCATGTGATTGAGGAGCCTGTCGCTGCAGGCGTGATACCTTCAGATATGACTTTAACCAAAGATGATAACGGCAATATAGAAGAGATTATAGAAGTGAGTGTTGAAGAAAGCGAAGCAGAATAATGTTCCGCGTGGCTAAACATTTAATACGCGGTGTTGCCCATAGTTTTGGCACGCATGATGCCGTAGATGTAAGTGAATCTGACGGTGTGCGCTCCTTGCATTTAGGGTCTGTGACGATTCAAAGTGCGATGCGGATTAAAGACCCATTAGCGTTAGAGCTTGCTTATACACGCGGCATGATGTGTTTTTTACTGTTTCACCCCACGGTTAGGCAAGTGCTGGCTATAGGCTTGGGTGGAGGCTCTATAGCTAAATATATTCACGCCTATTGCCCGAATGTCGTGAGCAAAGTGATAGAACTGAATCCTAAAATCATTCAGGTGGCGCGTAGTCAATTTGATGTGCCTGAAAATGATGAGCGGCTGGAAGTGATTGAAGGCGACGGTTTACAATATTTAGCTGAACACACTGATGCCGCTGATGTGTTATTGATTGATGCATTTGATAGCAATGGTATTCCCCCTGATTTTTGTAGCCAAGATTTTTTTGATCAATGTGCAAACATATTGAAAAGTGACGGCATACTGGCGATTAACCTGTGGGGTAGCGACAAAAGATTTGATATATATTTGCAACGCATCGAGCAGAGTTTTAGCGGCAATACGTTGATCTTGCCTACAGGAAAACCAGGCAATATCGCAGTGTTCGGTTTTAAACGTGAGCCATCTGATTTACGAATTGCCAGTTTGCGTGAGCGTGCTAAGTTATTAGAAGATGGCATACTGGACAAAAACCACAAAATAGAATTTCTGCAATTTGTGGGGAAGCTAGTAGAACATAACGCGAGCAGTAATAATAGACTTTTTATGAACAGAAATTTAGCGGCAACAATTTAACAGCAGTAATTTAACGAATAGCGATACTAATGATACCAAACCGATATTTTGCAACCTGCCCGCGTGGCTTAGAACAACTTCTTGCTGATGAACTGGCACTTGTAGGTGCTAAATCTATTAAACCTACTGATGGCGGCGTGAGCTTTGATGGTGACTGGGCCGTATGTTATGCAGCAAACCTGCATTCACGTATTGCTACGCGCATTTTATGGCAAGTCGCACGCGGCAAATACCTGAATGAAGAGGATTTATTTGAAGCCGCCTATAAGCTTGATTGGCCGCAATGGTTTGATGTTAAGCATGACTTTATGGTGAAAGTGACAGGTGTGAAATGCCCACTAAAAAGCCTGGAATTTGCTACTTTAAAAATTAAAGATGCGGTGTGTGATAAATTCAGATTGGCTGTGGGTAGCCGCCCTTATATTGACACTAAAACGCCTGCGGTCCGAATTCATGCTTATCTAGCCGCTGAAGAATATCAATTTTACCTGGATACTTCAGGTGCGGCCTTGTACCAGCGCGGTAATCGCGGTGCCAGTATTGAAGCGCCATTGCGTGAAAATCTAGCGGCAGGTATCTTGAAATTATCTGGCTGGCAAGTAGGACAGCCATTATTAGATCCTATGTGCGGCAGCGGCACGTTTTTATTAGAGGCGGCGATGGTTGCTCTGGATATGGCGCCGGGTCATAAAAGAAGCTTTGGTTTTGAACTGTTAAAAAACTTTGAACCTCATGTATGGACTAAGCTTAAAAATCAGGCAGCGAGTAAGGTAAAAGCGGTTTCATTTCAAAAAATATATGGATCAGATGTAGATTTACGCGCAGTGCGCATCGCTAAACAAAATCTAGAGGACGCTGGCTTGTTAGCTGCGGTGCAACTGGCTCATGTGGATATTGTGAATGCGGTTCCGCCGGCTGAAAGCGGCGTGCTGATTGCTAACCCTCCTTATGGTGTGCGTATCGGGGAAGAAAATGCGTTAGCGGATTTATATCCCAAAATGGGTGAAGCGCTCAAACGCAAGTTTGCAGGATGGAACACTTACTTTTTAACCAATGACTTGACCATGCCGAAACTCATGCGGTTAACGCCGAGTAAACGTACGCCTCTATATAATGGACCATTGGAATGTCGTTTGTTTGAAATTAAAATGGTGGCCGGCAGTAACAGAAAATAGTATTAAATATCCCATTAAAAAACCATGACTGACTCTTTAGAAAATTTAAAACAAAAATTGCAGCAATTTGTGGATGAGCGAGATTGGACACAATTCCATTCACCCAAGAATTTGAGCATGGCTATGATTGTGGAAGCGGCGGAGTTAGTTGAACATTTTCAATGGAATACAGAAGCTGAAAGCCATGTGCTTACTGACGAAAAGCGAGAGCAGGTGGGTTATGAGTTAGCGGATACATTTGTCTATCTATTACGAATCGCACAAGTGCTCAATATTGATTTAATTGAAGCTACGAACAAAAAAATAGTATTGAATGGGTTAAAGTATCCAGCAGATAAAGCACGTGGGAAAAATAATAAATACACCGATTATCAGTAAGTGTTTGGTAATTACTTATTTTAATTTTAGGTGCTTTAGACATAAAAAAGCCCAGTCAGACTGGGCTTTTTTATTAACTTAAACGTTAATTATTCGTTTATTTGAGTGCAGCTAAAGCTGCATCATAGTTTGGTTCATTAGCAATTTCACTTACTAATTCAACATGTTTGATTACATTTTCTTCATCTAACACAATCACTGCGCGTGATGCTAAACCAGCAAGTTTAGTTGATGCAATCAATACGCCATAACTTTTCAAGAAATCGTGATTACGTAAAGTAGACAAGTTTTCTACATTTTCTAAGCCTTCAGCAGCACAAAAGCGAGTTTGTGCAAAAGGTAAATCGGCTGAAATGTTCAGTACTACAGTGTTTGCTAGGCTACTCGCATGCTTATTAAAAGCGCGAACAGACATTGCACAAGTTGGTGTATCAATGCTTGGAAATATATTGAGTACTTTGCGTTTGCCGGCATAGTCTTCCAAAGAGACATCTTGCATTGCTTTATTCACAAGGGTGAATGAATGGGCTTTTGAACCAACGCTAGGCAGCGTGCCTGATAGTTCAACTGGATTACCTTTTAAGGTGACTGGATTTGCCATGATTACTTCCTTTTTAATAGCATTATTAAGCGAACAGCAGTAAATCTTTCAAGTTCCATATCATAAAACAAAAACGCCCGATTTGCATCGGGCGTTTAGTAAACATATGCTAAATTTCAGCTAGATAATCAAATAACTTTTTTAAGCTAACAAATTTTCACTTAAATAGCCAATGGTCATCGTTTGGTTATGCAATACGCTATCGTTTGTATCTGGGCGCGGTGCAAATTCACCATAAGAGTAAAAGCCTGTTAAAGCAGTTTGTGGGCCTAAAATTTGCTGTACCAGTTTAACTTCATCCACCACTTGCGCAGCCATTACGCCTTTGCGGCCTACACAGCTTACGCACACAGCTAAACCAGTTTGACCTGTGCTAGTATGATCTGCGACTAAATGCGCTGCATCACCTGCACCTTCTACAAGCCTGTCATGGGTTGCCTGACAGAAGCGTACCGTGCCGCCTTCTTCAACGTTACCTGCAAAAGTTAAACTATTGTTTACACTATCAATAGCTAGCACAGTACGAATTTTTTCAATATCACGTCTGCCTTCTTCAATAATCGCAAATGGAAAATTTAAACCACTACCTGGCAAACCTTTTGAGGCGTGCTCACCGATATACATTTTGTATAAAGGTAGTGCTGGTTTGCCATCAAGTTCCAGTACCACGTTTTTATCAGACTTCGTTACTTTACGTGGTGGCCCATAAGGTTTCCAGCCTCTTCCAACACCAGTAGCTGCAATCAAGCTATTGCCATACAACCCAACGGCAATCACCAAACCATCAGAGACTGTCTCGTTAAAAAGTTGTACCGTTTTGCTAAACGAAAACCCATCACCAGCCATACCGCCCATGACGGGTACTTCACCTAATACACTTTTAAAGCCTTCAAGTAATTCTGAGCCATTTACACTTAATCCATCAGCGTAAACTAGAACGGCTTTCAAGCTGTCGGCTTTTAATTGGTTCGCTAAACCGACTGCGGTTTCAAAGGAGTTTTGCATACCCGACATTTTGGTGTGCGTGACACGCTGTACGGTCTTTTCCCACAAAATAGCTGTGATTTGCAAACTGTCATCAAATACGCCTGCTGCAGTGATTTCGCCAGAGGTTGAGCAGCCAATGATTTGCGCAGCGGGATAGCGTGCTTTTAAGGTAGTTTGAAGTTTAGATTCGCTGAATCTTTTAACAGAACCAAATACCAGAACTAGACTTGCAGTGGGTAATGGAGACGATGCAGCAAGGTCTTTTAATGACATTTTAGCTGTTAATGACTCTTGTCTTATTATCATATTAACTCCCTTATATTCTGGCTTAACTTTAAGCTTATATTATTTCTATAGTAATTTGCTACTAATTGTAATATTTTGTTATGAATTGTAATTATTCATTATAAACTACCCAAAAGGGTGATTGAAATAAAAAAATATTACTTTTTTTATTATTATCAATAATGTATTAAATTGTATTGCTAATACTGCAGGTCTGTATATAAAATAAGGCCTAAAAAATATGTTTCAAAATGTGTCAGTCGCGTTAAACTGCATTATAAATATAAAGGAGCTTGCTGGTGAACCAAAACGAGCCAAGTCAAGAAGCGCAAGGTGAGGTTGAGTCAGGTCAAGTTAAGCTGACCGCAAGCCAGTTGTCCAAAGTTAAAGTAATGGTCATCGATGACAGTAACACTATACGCCGTAGTGCAGAAATATTTCTCAAAGCTTCGGGGTGTGAAGTGATTTTAGCTGAAGATGGCTTTGATGCTTTAGCTAAAATATCGAATGAACACCCAGACTTAATTTTTGTTGATATCATGATGCCAAGGCTTGATGGCTACCAAACATGCTCACTAATTAAAAGAAATGCGCGATATAAGACCACGCCGGTTATTATGCTTTCTAGCAAAGATGGTCTGTTTGATCGTGCACGTGGACGTATGGTTGGTTCTGATCAATATCTAACCAAGCCGTTCACACAAGAAACACTGCTAGAAGCAGTTCGAACTTACGCAGTACTGGGTAAAGTTAATCAACAAGAGGCAGAATAAACATGGCGATACAAAAAATATTAGTGGTAGACGACTCAGCAACTGACCGATTTTTTTTGACTGAGTTGCTGGAAACTGCAGGCTTTCAAGTAACGGGTGCTGAAAGTGGTGAAGAGTGCCTTGCCAAGGTGGCAGCTAATCCACCAGATATGGTGTTGATGGACGTGGTCATGCCGGGATTAACTGGTTTTCAAGTCACACGCACACTCACAAAAGATGCCAGTACTTCACATATTCCAGTTATTTTGTGTACAGGTAAATCGCAAGCAACAGATTTAGTTTGGGCCATGAAAATGGGTGCGAAGGCTTGTGTTACTAAGCCGGTGGTAGGTGCAGATTTGTTAGCGCTCATTAAAACTTTAGAATAACAACAATAACGAATGACTAAATAATCGTGGCTAAAACCTCAAATCTTCGCGAGTTTCAAGAAGCAATTCTTCTCAGGCTAAAAAACGTGGCTACGCAGGGCGACGTTGTGTCTACTTCGCGCTTAGGTGTAACAGTTGGTTCAAAAAGGTTGCTTATTAATCTAAATGATGTCACTGAGGTGATTCCTGTGCCTCCGGTGCAGGCCGTGCCGTTAACGCAGTCTTGGTTTCTGGGTGTGGCAAATATTCGTGGTAATTTATTCAATGTGACAGATTTTGCACAGTTTATTGGGTTGCCTGCGGTGCAAAAATCTGCAAATAACCGAATTTTATTGCTAACTTCAGGGGCTACCACACAGGCAGCATTGTTAATATCAAGTTTGATTGGTTTACGTAATACGGATGCCATGAAAGTAAGGCCAGATGCTAGAGAGGGTGATATCGCCTTTAATAAAGTGGCTTATGAAGATGCTGAGGGCAATGAATGGTTTGAACTGGATGTGGAGTCGCTGGTTAAGGATGTGGAATTTATACAGCCAACTTTGACATAAAAGCATCATTACACAGCAGTATGAAACACAGCAGTATGAATAAAATATAAGCTTAAATTAAATTACAAATAACATTGCAAAAAAACAATTTTTATAAAGTAATAGTACGACACTATAATTCGATGAATTGGGGCTCAAAATGGCATTAAACTTAGCAACTATAAAAAGCTTGCCACTACAAATAGGCATTTTTTTCAATAATCTAAAAAGTAAAACCGCGAGTACGAGTGCGTCAAGTAAAGACAGTTTGGCTGCAGGATACAGACAACTTTTTTTACAGATTATTGCGTTTATAGTGTTTGCTGCCTTGAGTTTTTGGGTAATTAACCAAGTTCGAATCAATGGTCCAATTTTTAATACCTTAAAGCAGTATCAAGATTTGGTGTCAGATACTTCTCCACCTTCAATGTATCCGGTAGATGCCTTCGCATCTTACAATGAGGCTTACGTTGCCTCTACCAACTTCAATAATCAAAAACGCGATAAAGCACTTGCGAATGCCGCAAAAGATGAGGTGGCTTTTAAGGCGCGTTCTGAATATTGGCGTAAAAACCTAGATAACGAAAAATTGCAAGGTTCTTTGGAGTCAGTGATTACTGCGGGGGAAAATTTCTTTCAGGTGGCAAATAAGCGATATATTCCGGCCTTGCCATTAGGTACTGTGGCTGCCTCTGCTCCATTGTCAGACCTGACAGCAGCATTTGAGGTGACTAAGCAAACTGGTGCTGCCTTTACTATGGAAATTACCAAAGAAAATAATAACCTTGTCGAATCGCAAACTAGTTTCGTTAAGTTTGTGCTGTTTGGTTTGTTGTTACTAGGTTTGATTTTGATATCTTTGATGTACTTCTACGGTAAAAAACAAACGGTTCAGTCTGTTAGCTTAACAAATCAGTTAGCGCAAGAAGGTCAGGACAACCAAGAGGCTGTTTTACAGTTGCTGGATGAGATGGGTGACTTGGCTGATGGTGACTTAACGGTTAAAGCGCAAGTTCGTGACAATATTACAGGCGCGATTGCTGACTCTATTAACTATACGATTGATAGCTTGAGAGACCTAGTCGTCGAGATTAACCATGCAACCAGTCAGGTGGCTTCTGCAACGTCAGTAGCGCAAGGGACTTCGGACCAGTTGTTGACTGCTGCAGAAACTCAATCGGCACAGATTACGCAAACTACAGATGCCGTTTCAGACATGACACGTTCTATTTTGCAGGTGTCAAGCAATGCGGCTCAAGCTTCTGAAGTTGCGCAGCGCTCATTATTAGCAGCTAATCAGGGTTCACAAGCGGTACAAAACACGATTTCAGGAATGAACGAGATTCGTACACAAATCCAGGAAACCTCTAAACGAATCAAACGGTTGGGCGAAAGCTCACAAGAGATTAGTGAAATTGTTGAGTTGATTTCTGATATTACTGAACAAACAAACATTCTAGCCTTGAACGCGGCGATTCAAGCAGCGTCAGCTGGTGAAGCGGGTCGAGGCTTTACGGTGGTTGCGGAGGAGGTTCAGCGTTTGGCTGAACGTTCATCAGAAGCTACTAAACAGATTAGTGCAATTGTGAAAACGATTCAGACAGATACACACGGCGCGGTGGCGGCGATGGAGAAGTCAACCGAGGGTGTGGTTGAGGGAGCGCGTGTTGCGGACGCTGCGGGTCAGGCACTGACTGAAATTGAAACAGTTACTACCAACTTGGCACGTTTGATTCAATCTATTTCAGCTGCAACGAATGCACAGACGGAATCTGCCACAACCGTGTCGAACAACATGCAGATGATTCAGAAAATTACAACGCAAACAACGCAAGGTACTAAGTTAACTGCGGATTCTGTTGGTCAGTTAACTTCTCTAGCGGAAGAATTGCGTAACTCAGTAGCTGGTTTCAAACTTTAGTAACTTAAAGTATTGCTCAATTAAAACAACTATTAAATAGACAGAACATAATTGCTATCTACAATGAGCGTGAATAAATTGCCTAAAAAAATGGGGAAACAAGATGCCTGATGCATTTGATACGGGTCCATTATCATGGGTAAAAAGTGAGATTGATCAATCACTTAAAAAAGTGAAACTTAGCTTTAATGCCGTAGCTGAGAAACCGGAAGATTTCGCTTCTTTGAGATTTACCGAGACACATTTATATCAAATAAGTGGTGCGTTAGACATGGTCGGTCTTGAAGGTTGTAAGCGTTTTTGTTCGGAAATTGAAAAGCTGACTAATAAGTTAGAAAAGCAGCTGATACCAGTAAGTGATACGGTAATGGCCGATTTAACCCATGCGGTTGACACGCTAGCTCAGTATCTGCAAGACCTCTTGAATGGCATGCCTGATATGCCTACTAGGCTTTATTCAAGTTTAAAGCCTTTAGTTGAACTTCAAGGGGAGTCGCTTGAGGTTAGTGATTTGTTTTATCCAGACACGACATATAGTGCACCCAAAGATTTGCCAAGCTATGAAATTGAAGAGTCATCTTTACCTCAGTATGTAGCGGCTCAGCGCGCAATTTTTCAAAAATCACTATTAGACTGGTTGCGCACTAAAAATCCAAGTGCGCTAAGTAGCATGCGTGAGTCAGTTCTTAATGTGCAGCAGGCTCAGCATAAAAATGCCCAAAGGACGCTTTGGTGGGTTGCCACTGCTTTTACGGAGTCATTAGCCCAAGAAAAAATTGCTGATCAAACAGGCGCAAAAAAGCTATGTCGTAGGTTGGATCATCAGTTGCGTAATATGTCTGAAGGTGATGCAAAGGCGCCTTCACAATTGCTTCGAGATGCACTTTACTATGTCGCTTTGAGTGATAGGGATACGGATGCAATTGCAAGAGTAAAAGACTTATTTGAATTAGATCATGCATTACCATTAAACAGTATTGCAAGTGACTTAACGGGTGGCGCAAGTTTAGTTGTAACAGCCGCTGAATTAGCCGCACTTGCGCAGTTAAATGCAGATCTTCCTAAATTCAAAGACTTATGGTCTAGCATCAGTGCAGAGGATAGTGAGCATTTAATTGCATTTATCGCCAAGTTGGACAATGCCATTGCGGTGCAGCAATCGCTTAACAATCAACATGTTCATGATTTATTTAACGCAATTCTTGCGACCGCAAATGCATTAAGTGCTGATAGTTCAAAAATCAATGAAACTTCATTGATAGAAGTTGCAGCGGCACTTAATTTACTAGAGCATGTGGGTGTGAACTATCAGCAATTAAGCACTGATATTAATCAAAAAATGATGGATCAAGTTGTCAGATTACAAGGCTTCATACAAGGTGATGCATTAGTTGCCATTAGTGACAACTTCGCCACAAGTAAGCTTGATGCTAGTGTAGTTGCTGCAGTTGCAAAACAAATTATTGCGGCATTGCAGCTTGTTGAAAAAGCTTTAGATACTTTTTTCCGTAATGTAGAAGACGTCACTATTTTGGGTGAAACGACCAAACCTTTACAACAGGTTTCAGCGGCATTTGATATGTTAGAAATGTCTGTACCAAAATCAATTGCTCAATTGAGTGAGGTTTACACCAACTATTTTAGGCAACATGCTGGTCAGTTTGATAACACGCAATTTGAGCTTTTGGCAGAGAGCTTGAGTATGCTAAGTCTTTATGCAGAAGAGTTGCCGAATACACGTGCTGAGTCTGAAACGGCGTTGGCAGGCGCACTGAAACGCTTAGAGCAAGGTGCTTTATCATTTAATCTGGCCAATGAAGTCAAAAATAATCAGGTTGAAAGTGAACAAATTACAGAAGTTAACGATAATGAAACTATTACTAGTCAAACACTTGTAAGCGATGCTGAAATTAAACAGCACGTATTAAATGTTTCTGACACACCGAGTGAAGACGAAGTTAAAGATCGTGCGGTTGATGTTGAGTTAGAGGATATATTCTTAACAGAAGCTGAAGAAGTGTTGGCACACTTGGCACAACACCTACAGTCTTTACGCGTGAATTCAACTAATAGCGAATCGTTAACTGAAGTTCGACGTGCTTACCATACACTTAAGGGTAGCGGCCGAACTGTAGGTTTAGTTGGTTTGGGTGAAGTTGCATGGTCAGTAGAGAAGTTACTCAATGCAGTGATTGAACAAAAAGCTTTTCCAACTGCACCACAACTGGTTTTTATTGAAAAAGTAAGTGCAGATTTTTCTGGTTGGGTTTCAGAGTTACAAACTCACCATGTAGTGACGTTAAATCCCAAGCCGTATTTACACGAGGCCGCCGCACTGGAAGTTAGTGGTGCTGAAGCTAAGCCAAAACCACAAAAAGAAGAAGTGTTGATTGGAGGTACGCGCAAATTGAGTCGTGCGTTCTTCGATATATTCATGAATGAAGCGCAGCAGCATTTAGAAACTCTGATTAATGCCCATAAAGTCTTAGTAGCCAATACCAATGAATGGCCAACAGATGTTAGCTGTCGTGCAGCGCATACGCTTGGCAGTAATGCCCTCACTGCTGGTTTTAAACCAACAGGTGATTTAGCACGCGCTTTAGAACATTGGCTTGATGAGCATACTGGTGCATGGACAGAGCAGCATATTGCACTTTACGGCAATGTAGTGAAAGCGTTGGAAGAGGGTTTAGAAAAAGCAAAAGCGCTTAAAAACCCTAAATCGACCCGAGCGCTGATTATCGCATTAGGAGAAACTACAGCTGCAATGCAAGTGGTTGCAACACAAGAAGCTGAAACTGCGGTTCTTGAAGTGCAATCTGCACAAAAACCAGTGAAACATACAAAAACCCAAAATGCTAAATTGGATGTCCCAGCTGTTACTGCGCAAAACACTGAGTCACCTGATAAGTTGGCAGAGGCAGTAAATGAACCCATTGCAATTGATTCTAACTTGGCAGATAAAGGTCAGGCCAATGAAGCTTTAGTTGATAAAGCTGTTGCCGAAGGTGTTCAAGTTAATCAACTCACTGCACAAAGTGTTGATCAGGAGTTGCTGTCATTATTTGTAGAAGAGGCGCGTGAGTTAGTGCCACAGGTCGGTAGAGATTTACGTGGCTGGCGTGCAAATCCACAAGAGAGTGATTACCCTGACTCATTGCAGCGCGCACTTCATACACTTAAGGGCAGTGCGCGTATGGCAGGGCAGCCCAATATTGGCGATAGTGTCCATGCAATGGAAGATCGTGTCATTCAAGCGCTCAAACATAAAGTGACATTAGATGACTTTGATGAAATGTTTGTTGAGTTTGACCGCATTGGTTACATGCTTGAAGATATTACCGGTGGCGTTAAAGTGGGCGTACAAGATGCTGATGCAGCATCAAAAATCACAGCGCCTACACGCTCAGTCGATCGTAAAACGCAATTTTTACGGATGCGTGCCGATGTGTTGGATAGGTTAATTAACGAAGCGGGTGAAGTTTCAATTATGCGCTCTCGGATGGACCGAGAAATGCAGAATTTCAAACAATCATCAACTGATTTAACCGATAGTATTAGTAGGTTGCGTGCTTATTTACGTGAGTTGGAAATTGAAGCTGAAACGCAATTGCAATCTCGTATGAGTCTTTTGCAAGAAGCGAATGAGACCTTCGATCCACTAGAGTTTGATCGATTCACCCGTTTACAAGAGCTAACGCGTATGATGGCCGAGAGCGTTAACGACGTTGCAACAATTCAGCATGGCTTATTGCTCAATTTGGATCAAACTGATGCCGCATTACAGCAACAGAACCGTATGAATCGTGAGTTGCAACAAGGGCTGATGGGCGTTCGTATGTTGCCATTCTCAACCATTTCAGAACGTTTACAGCGCATTGTGCGACAAACTGCCAGAGAGTTGAATAAGCGTGTTGAAATGACGATTGAGGGAGAAGGTACTGAGATTGACCGTGGTGTATTGGATAAAATGGGCGCGCCACTTGAACATTTGTTGCGTAATGCAGTTGCACACGGTCTTGAATCTACAGAAGAACGTAGAAAACAAGGCAAATCTGAAACAGGGCATATCAAACTTAAGATTAGTTTAGAAAACGACGAAATTACACTGGTTATTTCTGATGATGGTGCAGGCGTTAATTTAGCCAAAGTAAAACAAAAAGCGATTGAAAAAGGTTTGTTTGAATCTAATCAAGAATTAACAGATCAAGCTTTAATGGCGGTTATTTTTGAGGCAGGTTTCTCTACTGCAGATATAGTTTCACAAATTGCAGGGCGTGGTGTTGGTTTAGATGTAGTGCGTAGTGATATTGCTGAATTAGGCGGTCGTATTGATGTTAGTAACGTGCTGGGCGCAGGCGCAATGTTTAATATTTACCTGCCAGTTACGCTATCTGTTGCACAAGTGGTGATGGTTCGGAGTAACAATAAAATATTTGCGATTCCGTCTGTGATGGTGGAGCAAGTACAAAAACTGAAACAAGCTAATTTAATCAGTGCATATGAGGCGCAAAAAATTGAATGGGCTGATCGCGAGTATCCGCTACATTTCTTATCGAAATTGATTGGTGATATCGATCATATTGCTGAAAGTCATATCTACACGCCTGTTATTCTGCTTCGTAGCGGTACTTATCGTACTGCGATACACGTAGATGAGATTATTGGCAACCAAGAGGTGGTAATGAAGCAAATGGGTACGCAGCTTGCGCGCGTACCAGGCATGATCGGCGCCACCGTACTGGGTGATGGTGCCATTGTGTTGGTGATTAACCCGGTGCAACTGGCGAATCGCGAGGCATTATCAATTGGTGCAATTAGAGTGCATACCCTCGTACCAGTGGTTGAGCAGTTAAAACGTGTAGCTTTAGTGGTGGATGACTCGCTCACCATGCGTAAAGTGCTTTCACGCGTGCTTGAGCGTGAAGACTTTGAAGTGATTACCGCTAACGATGGTATGGATGCAGTACAAAAACTACAGCAAATCGTTCCTGATATTATCTTAACTGACATCGAAATGCCGCGTATGGATGGCTTTGAGTTCTCACGGCATGTACGTGACAATCAAAAAACTGCAAACACACCTTTGATTATTATTAGCTCGCGTACCGCTGAAAAGCATCGTAACTTTGCTGCTGAGTTAGGCGTTAACGCCTTCTTAGGTAAACCCGTGCAAGATGACGAGTTAATTGAGCAGGTGAATGCGTTACTTAATCAATAATAGAATAACTCATTAGTTTAGAGCTAACGGCATTGTTTGCAGACATGATATGTCAAGCAAAATGATGCTGTTAACTGCAAGTTTAAGTGCTCATTAGGTCAAATTTTTACCCGCTAAATTATCTTCAATAAGGTAAAATTTACCTTATGCCGCAAACTAGTCAAACATCCCAAGAAGCCGTGTCTAAATCACCCGCATTTGTGCACTTGCGTTGCCACAGTGAGTATTCCATTGTGGATGGTATTGTGCGTATTGATGATTATGTACAACAAGCATTAGCGGACCAAATGCCAGCTTTGGCATTGACTGATTTAAGTAATTTGTTCGGTGCAATTAAGTTCTATAAAGCCGCGCGCTCCAAAGGCATTAAACCTATTTTAGGTTGTGATATTTGGCTAGAAAACACCAATAATCGAGATCAACCTTCACGTATTTTGTTGCTATGTCAGTCGCAAGCTGGATATTTGCTACTCTGCCAATTGTTAAGTCGTGCCTACTTAACCAATCAACATCGGGGTCGTGCAGAGTTTAAACGAGAGTGGTTTGTTGAGTGCGGTACTGAAGGGTTATTGCTACTTTCAGGCGCACAGGCAGGTGATGTTGGTCAAGCGATTGCACAAAATAATCTGACTTTAGCAAGTAAGTTGGCAAGTGATTGGCAAGCGTTATTTCCAGAGCGCTTTTATCTTGAAGTCCAGCGCATTGTCAGTGGCTTACAAAATAACACGCAACAAAATACGCCACAAAAATCACAGCAAGAAGAATATATTCAGCAGGTGCGTACCATTGCAAGCGCACTTGACTTGCCAGTGGTAGCAACGCACCCGATACAATTTATCACGCCTGACGATTTTAGAGCACACGAGGCACGCACCTGTATTTCAGAAGGTTATGTGCTGGCGGACACGCGTCGCCCAAAAAATTTTACTAATGAGCAATATTTCAAAACACAGGCTGATATTTCAACTTTATTTGCAGAGATGCCTGAGGCGCTCGCCAATAGTGTAGAAATTGCCAAGCGCTGTAACTTGACTTTAACTTTAGGTAAAAATTATTTACCCAATTTCCCCACACCTAATAACGAAAGTTTGAACGAGTATTTAGTGAGTGAAGCACGTGCAGGTTTGGCTGGACGATTACAGGTGCTGTATCCAGATGCGCAATTGCGCGCAAGTAAACAAGCTGCTTATGAAGCACGATTAGATTTTGAAACTAACGTGATTAATCAAATGGGCTTCGCTGGCTACTTTTTGATCGTGGCAGATTTTATCAACTGGGCTAAAAATAATGGTGTACCGGTAGGACCTGGTCGTGGCTCTGGTGCTGGTTCTGTTGTGGCCTACAGTTTAGGCATTACCGATTTAGATCCGTTGGAATACAATTTATTGTTTGAGCGGTTTTTGAACCCAGATCGCGTTTCAATGCCTGACTTTGATATCGACTTTTGCCAGGAAGGGCGGGATCGCGTCATTGATTACGTGAAACAGAAGTATGGTTTAGATGCAGTTTCACAAATTGCTACTTTCGGTACCATGGCTGCAAAAGCTGTGAT
Source organism: Methylotenera sp. (assembly GCA_031406605.1). Classification (GTDB taxonomy): domain Bacteria; phylum Pseudomonadota; class Gammaproteobacteria; order Burkholderiales; family Methylophilaceae; genus Methylotenera. The sequence continues at coordinate 16,558 of JANOHT010000075.1, forward strand.
TCGGGATGTTGGTCGTGTGCTGGACTTACCGTTTCATTTTGTGGATGGCATCAGTAAACTTATTCCATTAGAGCTTGGCATTACTTTGTCTGATGCGTTAGTGAAAGAGCCGCAATTAGCAGAGCGTCGGGAGAATGAGGAGGAGTTACGTGAGCTTTTAGAGCTGGCGTTAAGGCTGGAAGGCTTAGTGCGTAACGTGGGTATGCACGCAGGTGGCGTGCTAATTTCTCCAGGTAAAATTTCTGATTTTTCACCGATTTATTGCCAAGCTGATGGTGCAAGTTTAGTTAGTCAGTACGACAAAGACGATGTAGAAGCTGTTGGTTTGGTGAAGTTTGACTTTTTGGGTTTACGTACGCTGACAATTTTGGAGTTGGCGTTAGTAAATGCCAATAAGCAACGTGCAGAGCAAGAGTTGCCACCATTATCTTTTGCAACTTTACCACTCAGTGACAAGAAAACGTTTCAACTCCTAAAAACAGCCAATACTACAGCTGTATTCCAGTTAGAGTCACGCGGCATGAAGGATATGCTCAAGCAAGCACTGCCGGATTGCTTTGAAGATATTATTGCCTTGGTGGCCTTGTATCGTCCTGGTCCAATGGATTTGATTCCAGATTTTTGTCGCCGTAAGCATGGCAAGCAACGTGTGGAATATCCACACCCATTGACTGAGCCAATCTTAAAAGAAACTTACGGTATTGCGGTGTACCAAGAGCAGGTAATGCAGATTGCCCAAGTGGTGGCAGGCTATAGCCTAGGCGGCGCAGATTTGTTACGTCGCGCGATGGGTAAAAAGAAAATAGAAGAGATGGATGCTCAGCGGCAGATATTTACTGAGGGTGCAGTAAAAAACAACATGACCGAGCAACAGGCTACGGAATTGTTTGATTTGCTTGAAAAGTTTGCCGGTTATGGTTTTAATAAGTCGCATGCTGCAGCCTACGCGCTGGTAGCGTATCACACGGCGTATTTGAAAGCACATTACCCAGCGGCATTTTTAGCTTCAACATTATCTGCGGATATGAACAACACAGACAGTGTGCATATTTTTTACGATGATTGCGCGCCAAACCAGATTGAAGTGTTACCGCCAGATGTGAATCAAAGTGACTTTAAATTTACACCTATCAATAGTAAGCAAATATTGTATGGTCTGGGCGCAGTAAAAGGCACAGGCTTAGCGGCGATTGAATTGATATTACAAGCACGTAAACAAGACGGGCCATTTAAAGACTTGTTTGATTTTTGTAATCGTTTAGATTTACGCAAAGTGAATCGACGTGTAGTAGAGTCTTTAATCCGTGCTGGGGCATTTGATAAACTTTCACCTAGCCGCAATGCGCTATTGGCTGGCGTAGCCATAGCAATGGCAGCGGCAGAACAAAACAGTGCTAACAGCAATCAAAATAGTCTATTTGGTGAAGCGGCGGACAAAGCAGCAAATATTTTGCCCAGCGTGCCAGAGTGGACTGAGCAGCAACGCTTACTGGAAGAAAAAGCAGCGCTAGGTTTTTATTTTAGTGGTCACCCTTATTGGGCATATCAAAAAGATTTAAGTCAGTTTGTTAGCACAACCCTAGCTAATTTAAGTCCGAAAGAACAACCACAACTATTGGCTGGCATTGTGTCTGGTGTGCGTAATCGTATGACAGCACGTGGAAAAATGGCGATAGTAGGCCTAGATGATGGCACCACGAGGATAGAAGTCGTGGTAGGTAATGATCTACTTAACCAATACCAATCTTTATTAAAAGACGACCAATTGATTATTGTGGAGGGCCGTGTGAGTAATGACGAGTTCTCTGGCGGCGTTAGAGTGAATGCCAGAAAATTGCATGATTTATCCAGTCTTAGAAATAGTCGAGCGAGCTTTTTAAAGATTTCATGCAATGGTCAAGCGGATGCGACAAAATTAAAAGCATTGTTAAAACCTTATTGTAAAAGTGCATCTGATGAGCAACGCGGCTGCGCAGTAAAAGTGGAATACCATAACAAGACTAGTAAGGTGGAATTGATGCTAGGTAATGATTGGCGGGTTGATTTGCATGAAGAATTGATTGCGGGTTTAACTGCATGGTTAACCCGTGAAAACGTAAAAATCCTATATAATTGAGTCAAAGAATTTTGAGATTAAGCACATCCGTATGAAAATAAGCTATTTAGATTTTGAACAACCTATCGCTGAACTTGAAGCTAAAATAGAAGGCCTGCAATCAGCGCATGATGACCACGATAATTTGGATATATCCAAAGAGCTTGCTGCGTTAGAAAAGAAGAATAAGAAATTATCTGAAGATATTTACGGCAACTTAACTGCTTGGCAGATTTCTCAGTTGGCACGTCATCCTCAACGACCCTACACGCTGGATTATATCCAAGGCATGTTTACCGATTTTGAAGAGTTGCATGGTGACCGTGCCTATGCAGATGACCCTGCTATTGTGGGTGGCCTAGCACGTTTTGAAGGTCAACCGGTGATGGTGATTGGTCATCAAAAAGGCCGAGATGTTAAAGAGCGTCAATATCGCAACTTTGGTATGCCACGCCCAGAAGGTTATCGCAAAGCTTTACGTCTTTATCGACTTGCAGAGAAATTTAATATTCCTATTATCACGCTGATTGATACCCCAGGTGCATACCCAGGCATTGGAGCAGAAGAGCGTGGTCAATCAGAAGCGATTGCACGTAATTTGTACGTGATGGCAGAGCTTAAAACACCGATTATCGGTGTGATTATTGGTGAGGGTGGTTCTGGTGGGGCGTTGGCTTTGGGTGTGGTGGACAAACTATTAATGCTGCAATACGGTACATACTCTGTTATTTCACCAGAAGGCTGCGCTTCAATTTTATATAAAAGTGCAGACAAAGCCTCGGTGGCAGCAGAGTCACTGGCTATCACGGCGGATCGTCTCAAAGTGATGGGTTTGGTAGACCGTATAGTGTCAGAGCCGTTAGGTGGCGCGCACCGTTCACCAGAAGTGGTTATGCAGAGCTTACATGCCGCGTTAAAAGAAGAGCTTGCTAAGCTCACAACTAAATCAATCAAAACGTTGTTAGTTACCCGTTATGAGCGCTTAATGGGCTATGGAAAATTCAAAGAAGTCGTTGAAAAAAAGGCCTGACCGTCGTAGTGTCAGTGTAGAGGGTACTGCAGCGACAGTATGTTCTTTAGCACTTCAAGTTAACACTTTTTTAAAGACACATTTGAAAGCAGGTCAGCGTTTACTGCTGGCTTTAAGTGGTGGCTTAGATTCTATAGTCCTGCTGTATTTGTTAGCTGAAGCAAAAAAGAACTTTCCGTTTGAGCTTCATGCCATGCATGTGCACCATGGGTTAAGCGCTAATGCGGACCACTGGGCTAATTTTTGTCAGCAGCAATGTCAATTACTTGATGTGCCGCTGAGAATGACATATGTCAATGTTGATAAAGACTCCCATTTAGGTATAGAAGGCGCCGCTAGAGAGTTGCGCTATGAGGCATTATTTAACTGTAAGTTAGATTCAGATGGTCATTTAAAAAACCTACCCGATTATATCGCCACTGCACATCATCAAGACGACCAAGCTGAAACACTGCTAGTACAGCTATTTAGAGGCGCTGGCATTAAAGGCTTATCTTCAATGGCTGCAGTTGATAACGCTAGACGTTTGCTACGCCCTTTAATGAATGTGCCGCGCAATGTGTTAAAAAATTATGCAGAGTCGCATCATATTGAATGGTGTGAAGATGAAAGCAACAATAACACGCAATATGAACGCAATTTTGTACGGCATGAAGTGCTGCCAATTTTAGAAACACGTCATCACGCGATTAAATCAGTGCTAGCTAGAACGGCTTCTCATTTAGCTGAAGCCAATCAATTGTTAGATGCCTTAGCCGTAATAGATACTGAACAGTTGTTGGAACATAACAGCCTATGTTTGAAAGGATTAAGCGCATTAACGCCACCGCGTGCTAAAAACAGTTTGCGCTGGTGGTTTGCAAAACACCAATTGGCAATGCCAACTTCTGAGCATTTAGACGAAGTTCTCGAGCAATTACTTAACGCTAAACAAGATGCAAATATCAGTATAGCGTTACAGCATTTAACGCTTAAACGTTATCAAAATAGAGCTTATTTATCACATCACCAAAATGCACAGGCATTTGATTTGGTATGGAATGGAGAGCCTCAACTAATACTACCGAATGGTGGAAAATTAGAGTTTAAGCAGGTAGTCGGCGCAGGTTTAGCACTTAAGTTTGGCATGACCAAGCTTAGAATCACTAATCGAGATGGCGGTGAACGCTTCAAGCCAAATGCGTCAAGACCAACGCGAACCCTTAAGCATTTATTACAAGAAGCAAATATTCCACCTTGGCGGCGTGAATATTTACCCCTTATTTACTGGCAGGATACGCTAGCGTGTGTACCTAATATAGGTGTTGCACATGAGTTGCAGGCAACGGGGCAAGAGCCGGGCATTGAAATTACTTGGTATGAAGCGACTATTTAAAATTTTGGAAACAATTACTTTTTAAGTAACTGTTTCAGCTGTTGCCAGACGTTATCTAGAATAATTGGTTGCCCCAGCATGTTAGGGTGTAAACCATCATCTAGAATCAATTTTGGATTTGCAGCTACGTTTTCTAACATAAATGGTACAAGTGAAATCTGATGCTTTTTGCTTAATTGAGTATATGTCTGGCTGAATGCGTTGGTGTATCCGGGACCGTAGTTTGGCGGTATTTTCATCCCTATTAACAATACTTTTGCTCCATATTCTTTGCTGGATTTAATCATCGTATTGAGATTAGCGGTCATTTCTTTGATGGGCAATCCACGTAATCCATCATTGCCGCCTAGGGCTAAAATAACGATGGCAGGTTTTGTTTCGGCTAGCTTAGCGTTCAGTCTGCTCAGGCCGCCACTGGTTGTTTCACCGCTGATACTCGCGTTAACAACCTTGTATTGATAACGCTGTGCAGTAAGTTTTTGTTGTAATAATGCTGCCCAACCTTCTTGTTGTGGAATACCATAGGCGGCTGATAAGCTGTCGCCATACACCAATATTGTCGGCGTTGAAATGCTGGCAGTTTTCGCAATAGCCACTGATGGTAATGCAACAATACTTAAACCTAGGCAACTTAAACCGATGAGAAGCTGACTAACTGCTAGTCTTTTAAACCTCAAAAATTCAGACATTAAAGATTTATTTTCAAAAATAAAGCGGAAAAATATCAATGCAACAACCTCCTATGATTCATGCACAAAATTTGCACTATGAAATTAACAGCCATCATAACCAAATTCGTATTTTACAAGGGTTAAATTTAACGATTCGCATTGGCGAGCAAGTCGCGATTATTGGTAGTTCTGGTTCAGGTAAATCTACGCTCTTAAGCTTGCTTGCTGGGTTGGACGCACCAACTAGCGGTAGCGTTCACATTCAAAGTAGACCATTTAGTAGTTTAGATGAAGATGGCCGTGCTATTGAGCGCTCCAACAGTATGGGGTTTGTGTTTCAGTCTTTTCAGCTATTGCCTGCGCTAACTGCATTAGAAAATGTAATGCTCCCGTTACAGCTGAAAAGTAACCCAGATGCTAAGGCGCTAAGCTTGGAAGCACTCAGTAAGGTAGGATTAAGTAGCCGCGTTGAACATTACCCTAAACAGTTGTCGGGCGGTGAGCAGCAGCGTGTCGCTATTGCACGTGCGTTTGCTACACAACCAGCTATTTTGTTCGCAGATGAGCCTACAGGCAATTTGGATAACGCGACGGGTCAAATGATCATTGAGTTGTTATTTAAAATGAATGCACAAGCTGGTACGACATTAGTTTTGGTGACGCATGATATTCAGTTGGCTAATCGGTGCCATCGGCAACTTAAGCTTGAAAATGGTGTGCTAAACGAATTGGTAAATGAAGTGGGGTTTGCATGAGTGCGAACGCTTCAAATACTGTAACCGCCACACGACTCAATTTTAAATTAGCTTGGTCACAAACCTTAAGCCTATGGCGGGCAGGCGCATTGCGTGTACTAGTATTTGCATTAGTGCTGGCAGTAGCGGCGATTACTGC
>JANOHT010000077.1:0-6243 GCA_031406605.1 Methylotenera sp.
AAAACCGTTATGCATCCAGTAATTTACCATTTGGCAGGTTTTGCCATCATGGCTATGCGCCGCTTCAGATTGCGCTATTTCATTTTCATGATGCGGGAATTGCAAGTCCTGCCCGCCGCCATGAATATCAAAATGCTGACCAAGATGGTGTGCGCTCATGGCAGAACATTCAATATGCCATCCAGGCCTGCCTTTACCCCAAGGTGAATCCCAGCTTGGCTCGTTCGGTTTGGCAGCTTTCCACAGCACAAAGTCCATGGCATCTTTTTTGTGGGTATCGACTTCTACACGCTCACCCGCACGTAAATCATCAAGCGACTTACCTGACAACTTGCCGTAACCTTCAAAACTATTAACTGAATAATAGACATCGCCATTAGATGCGGGATAAGCAAACCCTTTTTCAATCAATGCACTAATCATACTCAGCATGCCATCAATAAATTCAGTCGCTTTTGGCTCTAAATCTGGACGAATCACACCTAATTTAGCCGAGTCTTCATCCATCGCTTCAATAAAGCGCTGTGTTAATTGCTGAATCGTTTCATTGTTTTCATTAGCACGTTTGATGATTTTGTCATCAATATCGGTGATATTACGCACATAAGTCACATCATATCCAGAAGTACGCAACCAGCGACTTACCATATCAAACACTACCATCACGCGCGCGTGACCTAAATGGCAATAGTCGTATACGGTCATACCGCAAACATACATACTCACTTTGCCCGCAATAATTGGAGTGAAGACCTGCTTTTCGCGGGCAAGGGTATTATAAATTTTTAACATAAAAATAATGGTTTGAAATTTAATTCGAAATTGTGAAAATAGTTTAAGTGATTAATATTGAATGTTACTTAAAAATAGGCTTAAAGTTGCTAGTTAATACGAAATAATTGACTTAAACTTAAATGAGCTATTGGATGTTAGCTAGGCTATTGATAGAATTGCATTTTCTTTCATTTACTAAAAAAAGTATATCACAATGAATAATCTTATGACGTCACTCACTACACCAATATCAAAGTTTAGCTTGATGCTGACAGCGGGTATATTATTAGCAAGTTTAATGGTCCCCACTGCGCGTGCGGATGAACTTAAAGATATTTCACAAATGGCTGACCAAGGACAAGGAGCTGCGGCTATTGAGCGTGTAAATACATACATTGCTGCTAACCCTAAGAATGCACAAGCACTATTTATGAAGGGCGTTTTACTTGCTGAACAAGGCCGTCGTGATGAAGCGATCAGAACATTTACTGACGTGACTGAAAAGTTTCCGAACTTGCCTGAGCCATACAATAACTTGGCCGTGTTGTATGCTGACCAAGGTCAATTTGACAAGGCTAGAAAAGCACTTGAAACTGCAATAAAAACACATCCCAGCTATGCCACAGCGCACGAAAATTTAGGTGATATTTATGCACGTATGGCTTCTGAGGCTTACGATAAAGCACTTCAGTTAGATACTGGTAATGCACGAGCACAAGGTAAATTATCACTAATCAAGGACTTATTCGGTACAGGTAATAAAACAACTATCGCATCCAAAGAAACGACTAAAGTTGCGAATCAAATTCGACCTGCTGATATGAAAAAATCTGATGTGGCGTCTGAAAAAATGACGATTAATGCCACAATAAACAGCAACGATGCGATTACTGAAGCTGTCAATAACTGGGCTCAAGCATGGTCTTCACAAAACGTTGATAAGTATTTTGCCAGTTATGGTGCAGGCTTTAAACCAGCAAAAGGTGAGTCACGCAAGGCGTGGGAACAACAGCGTAAAGAACGTATTACTAAACCATCTAACATCAATGTTGAGTTGTCAAATATTAATATCGCATCGATAGATAGTGAAAATGCAAAAGTGCGTTTCAAGCAATCTTATCGTGCTGATGGCAAACCAATTAGCACAACTAAAACACTTGTGATGAAAAAAGATGGTGACAATTGGTACATCCAGCAAGAAATTGCAGGCAACTAATTTGCAACTTAATTAGTGTCAGGCAACATGCTATTGATAAAACGTTTAAAATGTAGCTTAAATAGTTGTAGTTTAGTTTTTTGATACATATTAATAGGATTATCTGGTTTAGTGATGGGTTTAAATAAAGCTTTAACATACGCGCTTCTAGGGGCAATCACGTTATTGCCGTGGAACGCGACAGCAATAAATCGCTACGGTTTTGGCAATCTACTGCCAAAATCGACTTTGAGCGGTGCGACTAAACTTGCCAATAGCTTGGTGGGCAGTAACTTTGTTGCAAACAATATCACTGAAAGCTTATTGGTAAAAAGTTTGCTAGAAATTACGCAAGGTAAAAACCAACAAGCGCTAGCAACTATCGACCAACTACTGCTTACCACACCCAACTTCAAACTAGCCAACCTTGTTAGAGGTGATTTATTAATGGCACAAGGTCAGCATCTACAAGCATTTGGTAGTGCTGATGGCAATCCTACTGAAGCAGTTAAAGATTTACAGGCAGAAGCCCGTGTGCGCATCGAGCGTTATCTATCTAATGAGAACGCAGCCAAACTTCCCAATCTATTACTCGCACCCAATGCACAACAAAATCATGTCATCGTCATTGATACCGATAAATCTAGGCTATATCTATATAAGAATGAAGGTAATCGCTTAACTTATGTCACCGACTACTACGTGACTGTAGGTAAAAATGGCGTCGATAAGAAGTCTGAGGGCGATAAGCGCACTCCCCTTGGCGTTTACTTTGCAAAAACAAAATTAACACAGCCGTTGGCTGATTTTTATGGCGATGGTGCTTACCCCCTCAATTATCCTAATGAATGGGATGTTCAGCATAACAGAACAGGCTCAGGCATTTGGTTGCATGGCACACCTAGTTCAACTTACAGTAGAGCGCCGCGTGCCAGTGATGGCTGTGTTGTACTTACAAATTCTGACTTAAAAGCACTTGCGCCTTTTTTACAATCAGGCAAAACACCAGTGATTATTGCAAATAATTTACAATGGTTAGCTACAGACACGACATCATCGGAAAAAGAAACTTTGCAAGAAGCGATTGATTCTTGGCTTGATGATTGGAAATCTCAAAACACCGCAAGCTATCTTGCACATTATTCGCCAGATTTTTCCAGTAATGGCATCAATTATCAACAGTGGTCCGAACATAAATATCAAGTTCAGGCGAGCAAACCTAAAGTGAGTATTTCACTGTCTAATTTAAGTATGTTTGCTTATCCTGATACCGACAAAAAACTGGTTGTCGTAGATTTTGTACAAGATTTTACTAGCCCGACACTTAGCAATAAAATGCAAAAACGCCAGTATTGGATTCAAGAAAATGATACTTGGAAGATAATTTACGAAGGTGCAGCTTAGTGTCAATTCACGTAAGTTCCTTTGTTTAATTCAAGGTTTTCTGTTTCAAATCTCATAATTTTCAGGACTTAAATATGCGTCAAATTTTTATTTTTTTAATGTTTGCATTGATTTCTGGAGTAGCCCAAGCTGGCAATCCACAATTAACCGTAGAAACTAATCGCGGTAATTTTGTGATTGAGCTTTACCCAGACAAAGCACCTAAAACAGTCGCTAATTTCATGCAGTATGTGAATTCAGGTTTTTATAAAGAAACCATATTTCATCGCGTTATTAATCGCTTTATGATTCAAGGTGGTGGCTTTACGGCGGATTTAGCCGAGAAAGAAACTAAAGCACCTGTCATCAATGAAGCTGGTAATGGCCTATTGAACGAACCAGGAACGCTGGCGATGGCTAGAACTTCTGATCCTGACTCTGCTACTGCGCAGTTCTTTATTAATCTGGAAAACAATCAATTCTTGAACTATCAAAGCCCAGATCCTGAACTTATCGGCTATTGTGTTTTTGGCCGCGTTCTTAAAGGTATGGATGTAGTGCGCGAAATTGCCTCTACTCCAACGGGCAACAAAGGACCGTTTAGCGATGTGCCAAAATCGACTATTGTGATTCAAAAAATTACACTGAATAAGCAGCCTTTATAAAAACTGTTTTAATAACACTCATTTCAATTACTTTTTAAGGATATATTGTGGTCAAACTACAAACAAATTTTGGCGAAATTACTTTAGAGCTTAACGCTGAAAAAGCGCCCATCACCACGGCTAACTTTTTGCAATATGTTGACAGTGGTTTCTATAATGGCACCATTTTCCATCGCGTCATTGATGGCTTTATGATTCAAGGTGGTGGTTTTGACAGCACAATGAGTCAAAAAGAATCTGCTGATGAAATTAAAAACGAAGCGGATAATGGTCTAGCAAACGACCAATACACCATTGCTATGGCACGTACATCAGCGCCTCACTCTGCCAGCAATCAATTCTTTATCAATGTTGGCAACAATGATTTTTTAAATCACTCTGCGCCAACTAGCAGTGGCTGGGGCTATTGCGTATTTGGCAAAGTGACTGCCGGTATGGATGTTGTAGACAAGATTAAAAAAGTAGCTACTACTAGCCGCAAAGGTCATCAAGATGTGCCCGTTGAGAATGTAGTGATTGAAAGTGCTACTCGTTGCTAGTCAAACTCTGTTAAGTTATAGCAATTAATTTAACAGCGCTTTATTTGTTACGGCTAATATGAAAACCTTCGGAGATGACGTAAGTTTTGGCACAGACGTAAGTTCGCCTCGTCACAACTTTACTATATTCATCTCCGATTTGCATTTGTGCGTCAGTCGCCCGCACATCACTGAAGCATTTCTACATTTTCTTAGACATTTAGCAGTAAAAGCTGATGCTCTCTATATTTTGGGAGATTTCTTTGAGTACTGGGCGGGTGATGATGATGTCGAAGATGCGCATCACCAAACAATTATTGCTGGTTTAAGTACGCTAGTTTCCACAGGTGTAAATGTCTATTTTATGCACGGAAACCGCGATTTTTTAGTTTCCACTGAGTTTTGTAAGGCTGCAAAAATAACGCTTTTGCAAGATCCAACGTTAATTAAGCTGTATGGGGACAACGTACTGTTAAGCCACGGCGACGACCTATGTACGGATGATATGGCTTATCAAGCTTTTCGGCGCCAGGTAAGGGATGAAAAATGGCAGCAAGACTTTTTAAGTCAATCTTTGCAAGCTAGAAAGAAACAAATTGAGGCCATTCGCATGCGTAGTGAACAAGAAAAATCGCTAAAATCTGCGCAAATTATGGATGTAAATCAAGAAGCCGTTAATACGCTGCTGGTGAAGTTTAATTACCCCCCGCTATTCATTCACGGTCATACACATAGACCACAAGAGCATCAGATTAAACTCAATGGCCACAACATTACACGATGGGTATTAGGCGACTGGTACGAACAAGGTAGCTACTTAGTTTGTGACCAAAATGGATGCAAAAGTATAGGTCTGTAGTTAAACAAAATTTGTAGCACATCAAACTCTAAAACAACCCGGAATTTTCAGGTTAAGCTTGGTATCCCGGTATTTTAGATTCATCTACGTCATCAATTTGCTCAGCTTCAAGAAACAGTTCGCCGTATTTTAAGTAAATTTTTTCTCGTACAAAAATATCAAATAAATCAGGATCAATGTGATTATCTAATTTCATTTTTCCGAGAATATGCAATGACTCGGATAGTGTTTTGGCCTTTTTGTATGGCCGGTCTTTAGATGTGAGTGCCTCAAAAATATCAGCAATGCCCATCACGCGAGCTGGTATCGACATTTGCTCGCGAGTAAGTCCTTTTGGGTAACCCTTCCCATCCATACGCTCATGATGACCGCCTGCATACTCAGGAATGCGCTGCAAGCCTTTTGGATAGGGCAGCGACTCCAACATATTGATAGTGACTATGATATGGTTATTGATGATCTCGCGCTCTTCAGAAGTTAAAGTACCTCGCGCAATATTCAGGTTATACACTTCATCATCACTTAAAAATGGCTCTACCTGCCCATCAGCATTGACTATACGCATGGCGGCAATGTCACGCACACGTTGCTGATCTGCCAGCGTCATATGCTCACTACCAATATTGGACTTTCTCAAAAAATCACGATTTTCATCGCACTTAACTTTAAATACTTCAAGCTCAGAGGCTAACTTAGAAAAATCATCCGGCTTGTTATTAAGTAGCGCCTTAACTTGCTTTTTAAGTACATCGCACTCAGTCTGCATTTTGAGCAACTCAAAACGCTGATCCACACAATTGATACGATCAAAAATGGCAGATAATTTAGTTGGTTTATCCATTACAGACT
>JANOHT010000088.1:0-55982 GCA_031406605.1 Methylotenera sp.
TTTTTACCTTTAAAATCCGAAAGCTTGATAACGCCTTGGGTTGAATTTGCTTCAAAATCAGGAGCCGCTTCGTTAATCCTAGGGATGCGGGGTGATTCTGCTTCATTAATTGATTGTAAATTACTCATGATATCTCCTTAATCGATAAGGCTGAATGCAAATTAGACAGAGTGTGAATGCTTTAGTTGTAATAGCCGCTAATGCAGCTTAACACTCAAGTCTGATGATAAAACTGCATCAGCACTTTGTAAACGGTTGCGTAATGCAGTAGCCCCATTGGGTGTATAGATCACCTTAATGCCCCGTTTCATCGCATTTTTTTTCACTTTATGGGTGATGGAATGGCTAATCCAGTTGGTAATCAGCACAATAATCTCGGTATCAAACGGAATCACTTTATTGCTATCGCCGACTTTTCGGCCAGACCAATGATGGATGTGTTGGATACCATGATTTATAAGTACTTGCTTGATACCGTCAATCTGATCACCACCAACTATCAATACTGAACTCATGATAAGAGTCTCCTGTAATTAAGTGCAGAACCAGATTGTGTCCAGCTCTGCGTTTGTGTGGATAACTTGATTTTTACAGATTATTTTTGATAGATTTGGTCAAAAGTCCCGCCATCAGAAAAGTGCGTTTTTTGTGCTTTTTGCCAGCCACCGAACGCTTCATCAATTTTTACTAGATTCACTTTTGGAAATTGACTTTCGTATTTTTTAGCCACCGATGCTAACGTGGGGCGATAGTAGTTCTTGGCCGCAATTTCTTGGCCTTCTTCAGTGTATAAATAATCTAAGTAAGCTTTAGCGACCACTTCAGTGCCGTGTTTCTTAGCAAATTTATCCACTACCGTCACTGGTGGTTCAGCTAAGATAGAAAGTGAAGGCACTACGATTTCAAATTTGCCTACACCTAATTCTTTTTGCGCTAAGAATGCTTCGTTTTCCCAAGCAAGCAATACGTCGCCGATGCCGCGCTCAACAAAAGTGGTGGTTGAACCGCGAGCACCAGTATCTAGCACCGGCACGTTTTTCAATAGCTTGCCTACGAATTCTTTCGTTTTAGCTTCATCGCCACCGTATTTTTTCTGTGCAAATGCCCAGGCTGCTAAGTAGTTCCAGCGTGCGCCACCTGATGTTTTAGGATTAGGTGTAATCACAGAGACACCAGGTTTTACCAAGTCATCCCAGTCTTTAATGCCTTTTGGATTGCCTTTACGTACGAGCAACACAATGGTGGATGTATAAGGCGAGCTGTTGTGGGCCAAACGTTTCTGCCAATCTTTTGGGATTAACTTGCCCTTTTCAGACAGTTGATCCACATCGTAAGCTAATGCAAGTGTTGCTACGTCAGCATCCAAGCCGTCAATAATCGCACGCGCCTGTTTACCAGAGCCACCGTGTGAGGCTTTGACAGTGACTTTGTCGCCAGTCTTCGCAAGCCAGTATTTACTGAAAGCGGCATTGAAGTCCTGGTAAAGCTCACGTGTCGGGTCGTAAGAAACGTTAAGCAGTGTGATATCTTTTGCTGATGCTACGGTTGGCGCTGCAACACTGAATACAGTGGCTAGCAACGCGATGGTTAAGAGTGATTTCTTCATGGGTAATCCTTAAAAATATTTATTTGTGTAATGGTTAAGCTGTATTGGCTATATTAATTTTGAGTAAATAATCGTATTCCATGAGGCTTTCCTTTCTTTTGTCCATGATTGTTAGCTTAATATGCAAACAGTCATGGAGCTAGGTTTTAGTTAACTAAGTATTAGTTATTAAGATTGATTAAAATGCAACTTGGAAACGGGCTAGTAGAGCATCTTCACTCTCACGGTCGCGTACATTAGTACCAGCCGCGTTAATCGCTGTAATGCCAATACCTGCGCCGCCTTCAAATTTTGTGTGTTCATAATTAAGTGCGACTTTTGTATTTTGATTCAGATACCAATTCACGCCTGCGGTCCAAGATTTTGCAGATTTAGCACTCTCAGATAGGTTGGCGTAAGTACCCGTTGAAAATGATGTGCCAGCTTTATTTTCGAAGGTGTCTTCATCTAGGTTAAGTTCGCTATAGCGTGCAACCAGTTCCCAAGCACCCCAGCCACCTTTGTCGATGTCGAAATCTTGTTTTGGTTTAACACCTTTGAAAGAGGCATCTTCACCCGTGATTAAGTAAGAAGCTGCTATCTGCCATGCATCATGACTTAGCTTTTTATTTGCACCGGCTACAAATACTGTGGGTGCGTTACTGGTAGTGCTCGTTAATAAGCTCACGTCTTGGTCAACGCGTGCGTACTCTGCAGTTAATCCAAAAGGACCATAATAGTAATTAGCTTGCGGTGTGATGCGTGTGCGTTTGCCATCAGCCACTGAAGCACTGCCATAACGGAAGAACGTTTGTTGGCCGTCAGTCAGGTAACTAGGTAAGCCGTTTCTGGTGGCATCTGCTGCCGATGTGTTGGTGAAATCTAAATTTCTCTCACCATCAATATTGGTATAAGTACCGGCAATACCAAAACCCAATCCAGCTAAAGCATTAGTTTCGTCTTTAAACGGTGTAGCGAATAAACGAGCAGTCACTTCTTTGCTACCGTCAAATTCTGTACCAGTACTGGTGTTGCCCCCATCTACAACACCGTTATTAACACCTACAGCATAGTTAAGTTTTTCACCAAATAAATCGCCATAGACTGAAACGCCTAAGTCACGATTCGGTAAGATTGCATTAGTGACGTAACTACGCTCAACAAATTTAATATCGCCACCGCCTTGTAAGCGCTCTAAACCAACAAATGGTTTATATTTACCGGCACGCACTTTAAATGCAGGATTAAAACGTGCGTCAATGTAAGCATCAACCGCAGATGCGCTGCCACCAGCAAATTCTGGTGTGAAGCGGAAATCATATTTTCCAAACACTGTACCTTCTATGGTTGGACGCACTCGACGCAACAAAGCCGTATCATTTGCATCGTGGAAGCCGTTTGCGTCAAGATTACCCGCCCGGTTGTTTGTACGGTTACGAATGTCGCTCGCGCCGTTTTGGTAAGAGCGATAATCTGCCTGTAACAAACCGCGTAATTTGATAACATTTTTGCCGTCAGCAGATTCTAGACCAAAGCCTTTTTCACTTGCCTTAACCACAGGCGTTGTTTTTTTTGCTGCAGCAGTATCTTCTTCTAATATTTCGCCTTTGCGAGCTAATACTTTTACCTGTTGGCTAAGTTCTTGTACTAAACCGCGAAGTTCTTCAAGTTCTGTACTGTCATTTGCTGATGCCGTGATTGGTAATGAAACAATGCCGCTGGCGATGAGCGCGGCGGCGAATTTTGAAAATTGAAATTGCATTTTTAGCTCCTGATTTTCAGCTTCCAGCTTACTGGTCAGCTAATTCTGTTAATGTGTTTTTAACTAACCTTATTTACCCTCCGCTTGTGCAGTAGGGTTAGATTTTGTGTTGTGCTACTTAAACCTGAGTTTTTCACGCTTTTCAATTTGCGTTACACGACCCTCATGCAACACAATTTCAACTGAGCCGAAACCAGAGCTTTGTCTCAACGATTCAACAGCACGTAAAATTTCTTGCGACACATCAGAGCTGGCACCATCACTAGTTTTTGCTGCGCTAGTGATAGCGTTACTAATAGAACCAAACTTTGAAGTACTTTGATTAAGTGACATGGTTAACCTCGAATCTGTGTAGGTAAAAAGCGAATGCACGCACTTTAAATCGGATTTATAATAATTAAAAATAATTTGTTTTTATATTAATATAATTAAAATGAATATAAATGGGGCTATCAAAGCTAAAAGAGCATGGCGATGTTGCTATTTCCTAGTATTGGTTCCAATTCATTGAATTGATTGGTATAATGTGGGGGTAATTTTTCGATGGGCTTTGTGCCCATTTTTTGTTTCTGCAACTTACGTGAGCGTTGCCGTGAGTTGATGGGATGATTTAGGGTCAATATTTTGAGCCCAGATTTTAAGGTAGTAGAGCCATGCAAGATTTGCATACATTGATAGAGACTTCGGTGAGCCAGTTGGGCTACGAGTTGATTGATCTTGAGATTTCTAATCGTGGCAAAGTGTTGCGCGTGTTTATTGACAAGCAAAATCCGGTAGATATTAAAGATAGTGTCAATATTGATGATTGCTCTTTAGTAAGTAACCAGCTGGGTAACTTATTGGCTGTTGAAAATGATATTGATTACGATCGCTTGGAGGTTTCATCGCCAGGTATGGATCGAGTGCTTAAAAAAGAGGCCGATTACCTGCGATTTACAGGCGAGCGAGCTACGGTAAAGTTGCGTGTGCCTATTATTGAGTTGGTTGCTAGTGCCAAAGAAGATGGCAAAGAAAAACAAGTAACAAAAAAGAACTTTGTAGGATTTGTGCGTGGTTTAGAAGATGGGCAGTTGCTGCTTGAGTGTGACGGTGTAATGTATAAAATTGCACTATCAAACATTGATAAGTCGCGTTTAAACCCAATATTCTAAACAAATAGTTTGAACAAAGTCTTACAAATAAGAATTTAATGTATTAAGCAGTTAACTGCAATTTATAGTCGGAGATAGATGATGAGTCGTGAAATTTTATTATTGGTAGATGCCTTAGCGCATGAAAAAAACGTGACCAAAGAGGTCATTTTTGTAGCGCTTGAGCTTGCATTGGCTTCAGCCACCAAGAAAAAACATCATGATGATGCCGATGTTCGCGTGGCGATTGATCGTGAAACTGGCAATTACGAAACATTTAGACGCTGGCAGTACGTTGATTATGATTTGCTGGAGAATTCAGCCTATCAGATCGATGAAGAAAGCGAGCATGCTAAAGGCTTGAATATTGGTGATTACTACGAAGAGCCACTGGAAAGCATTGAGTTTGGCCGTATTGGCGCACAAGCTGCTAAGCAAGTCATTCTGCAAAAGGTGCGTGAAGCTGAGCGCGAGCAAATTCTAGAAGATTTCTTGGCGCGTGACGAAAAACTGGTCACAGGTGTGATCAAGCGTATGGAAAAGGGCAATGCGATTATTGAAGTAGGTCGCATTGAATCTTTATTACCCCGCGAGCAAATGATACCGAAAGAGAACTTGCGTGTGGGTGACCGTGTACGCGCTTTCTTGTCGCGTATTGAGCGTGGTGGTCGTGGCCCACAATTAATTTTATCAAGAATTACGCCTGACTTTTTAGTGCGTTTGTTTGAATTGGAAGTGCCGGAAATTGAAGAAGGTTTGCTAGAGATTCGTGCTGCTGCGCGTGATCCTGGTTTACGTTCAAAGATCGCTGTTAAAAGTAATGATCAACGTATCGATCCAGTAGGTACTTGTGTTGGTATGCGTGGCTCACGTGTACAAGCAGTCACAGGTGAGTTGGCTGGTGAGCGCGTAGATATCGTGTTGTGGAGCATGGAGCCGGCACAGTTCGTGATTAACGCAATGTCGCCTGCTGAAGTTTCAAGCATCGTGGTCGATGAAGATGCGCACAGCATGGATGTGGTGGTTGACGAAGAGCAGTTGGCGTTGGCGATTGGCCGTAACGGTCAAAACGTGCGTTTGGCATCAGAGTTAACAGGTTGGACACTCAACATTTTAACCGTAGACCAAGCGGCGCAGAAAAATCAGGCAGAATTTGCGGGTGTTAGCCAATTGTTCATGGACAAATTGGATGTTGATGAAGAAGTGGCTGAGATTTTGGTGCAAGAAGGCTTTAGTACATTAGAAGAAATTGCTTATGTACCTTTAGCAGAAATGAACGAAATCGAAGCGTTTGATGAAGATACGATTGAAGAGCTGCGTAAACGTGCGCGTGCTGCTTTACTGACTGAAGCGATTGCTAAAGAAGAAAAAGTAGATGAAGCGGCAGATGACTTGTTAACAATGGAAGGCATGGATGACGAAACTGCGCATCTATTAGCGTCTAAAGGCGTGCCTACCATGGATGATTTGGCGGAGTTGGCCGTAGACGAATTGGTAGAAATGACCAACATGGACGCAGAACGTGCAAAAACATTGATTATGACTGCACGTGCACCTTGGTTTAAATAAGCTGAGTTTGAATTGTGGTAATTGTGTTATCGAGTGAGTTAACTGCTCGGCAACACCAATAATAAAGTAACAAAAAGTAGCAATGCTAGGCAATAAAGCTTAGAAAAAGAACACTGGAGCAACAAGATGGCACAAACAACCGTAGAACAATTTGCTGGCGAATTAAAGCTGCCAACTGCATTGTTATTAGATCAGCTAAAAAGTGCTGGCGTGAATAAAGCGAACGCTGAAGATCAATTGAGCGAAGACGACAAAACTGCATTGCTTGACCATCTGCGTAAAGAGCACGGTACGCTTGCGCCTAAAAATAAAATCACTTTAACGCGCAAATCCAGCACTGAAATCAAAAAAACTGATAACACAGGCAAGGCTCGCACAATTCAAGTAGAAGTGCGTAAAAAGCGTGTGATTGAACAGCAATCTGATGCTGATTTGAATGAGCATGACGAAACTGTTCCGGCATTAGATGGGGAGTCCCCAAATATCGTTGCTGAGCATATCGAGCCATTTGAGACTATTGCTGAAACGCCAGAAGTGATTGCAGAAGAAATAAGCGCGCCGCCAGTCGCAGAGATTATTGAGGAGGCGCCTGTAGTAGAGCCTATCCTTGCACCTGAGCCTAAAGTTGCTGAACCTGCGGTAGCGCCAGAAGTTGTAGCCCCAATAGTTGCACCTGAACCTATAGTTGCAAAACAAACGATTAGCCGCAAGGATTTACTGGGTGCAGATGAAATTGCTTTGCGCGAGCATGAGGCTAAACGCCACGCAACGCTGGCAGCGATGCAGGCAGAAGATCGACGTAAAAAAATGGAGCTCGCACAGCGTCGTGTTGATGAAGAGGCGAAAAAAGTAGCGGATGCAGAAGCGGCAAAATTAAAAGCAGCAAAACTTTCTGAAGGCACATTGCATAAGCCTGTGGCTAAAGAAGGCGCAGCAGCAAAACCTGCAGTAAAAGAAGCGAAAAAAGCCAAAGGCAATAATAAAGAGTGGACCGACGCTGAGAACAAAAAGCGTGGCTTAAAAACACGTGGTGATACGACGGCAGGTAAACCTGGATGGCGTGCACCTAAAGGTAAAAATAGATCACATCATTCAGATGACGATCAACAACACGCATTTAATGCGCCAACCGAAGCCATCGTATACGAAGTATTGGTGCCAGAAACCATTACTGTGGCAGAGTTAGCCCATAAAATGGCGATTAAATCTGGTGAAGTGATTAAAGTGCTCATGGGTATGGGCATGATGGTAACCATTAACCAAGTGCTAGATCAAGAAACTGCCATTATCCTTGTTGAAGAAATGGGGCATAAAGCCTCTGCAGCAGCACCTAATGATCCTGATACATTCGTAGAAGAGGCAGAGCATGCAGAAGCCATCATGGAAACGCGTCCACCTGTTGTGACAGTCATGGGTCATGTGGATCATGGTAAAACTTCGTTGCTAGATTATATCCGTCGTAGCCGTGTGGCTTCAGGCGAGGCGGGTGGTATTACCCAGCACATTGGTGCGTACCATGTAGAAACCCCTCGTGGTATGGTGACATTCCTAGATACTCCAGGTCATGAAGCATTTACTGCTATGCGTGCTCGAGGTGCAAAAGCAACGGATGTAGTGATTTTGGTGGTTTCAGCTGACGATGGCGTGATGCCACAGACGATTGAAGCGATTCATCATGCGAAAGCAGCTGGTGTGCCATTAGTGGTGGCGATTAACAAGATTGACAAACCTGGTGCAGAGCCTGAGCGCGTAAAAATGGAGTTAGTGTCACAAGAGGTCGTGCCAGAAGAGTTCGGTGGTGACGTGATGTTTAGAGAAGTTTCAGCTAAAACAGGTAAAGGTATTGATGAACTGCTGGAAGCCGTCCTGCTACAAGCTGAATTATTAGAGCTGGAAGCGCCTAAAAATACGCCAGCCAAAGGTTTGGTGATTGAAGGCCGTTTAGATAAAGGCCGTGGCCCAGTCACTACCATTTTAGTGCAGTCTGGCACACTTAAACGTGGCGACATGATTCTTGCCGGCACGACTTTTGGTAAAGTGCGCGCCATGTTGGATGAAGCAGGTAATGACGTTAAAGAAGCTGGACCTTCTATGCCGGTAGAAATTCAAGGTTTGTCAGATGTGCCAAGTGCTGGCGATGAAATGATAGTATTGAATGATGAGCGTAAAGCACGTGAAATCGCCAATTTCCGTCAAGGTAAATTCCGTGAGGTTAAACTAGCCAAACAGCAAGCAGCTAAGCTAGAAAACATGTTTGATCAAATGGGCGAAGGTCAAGCGCAAGTATTGAATTTAATTATTAAATCTGATGTTCAAGGTTCTTACGAGGCGTTATCAACTAGTTTGCAAAAGCTATCAACATCAGAAGTGAAAGTGAAGATTATTCACACTGGTGTAGGTGCAATTAGCGAGTCTGACGTGAACTTGAGTGCGGCATCAAATGCAGTATTGATTGGCTTTAGTGTTCGCGCAGATTCTGGAGCACGTAAGTTGATAGAAACATTGGGTGTAGATGTGCGTTACTACAACATTATTTACGAAGCAGTAGACGAAATTAAAGCTGCACTTGGTGGTATGTTGGCTCCAGAGCAGAAAGAAAGCATGATTGGTACGGTAGAAATTCGTGAAGTATTCCGTATCTCTAAAGTGGGTGCGATTGCTGGTTGTTACGTGCAGGACGGTATGATTAAACGTAACTCAAAAGTCCGCGTATTGCGTGCACACGTAATTATCCATACGGGCGAATTAGATTCACTCAAACGCTTTAAAGACGATGTCAAAGAAGTGAAAAACAACTTTGAATGCGGTTTATCACTCAAAAACTTCAACGATATTGAAATTGGCGATATTTTAGAAGTATACGAAATGGTTGAAGTAGCCAGAACGCTATAACATAAAAATTCGTCATGATACGTCGTTGCGAAACAAAAAATCTTCGCTCACATACAAAGCGTATGCCGCGCTCAATTTTTTTGTTTCGCGCCTAGTCTCATTTATCGCACCAATCTTACAGCTTTAGCTGTTTAGATTGGTGGGGATGCCCCTAGCGAGTAGACTTTTTAAGTTATTGGATAAGTAAAATATGGCAAAAGAATTTTCAAGAAGTCATCGTGTTGCCGAGCAAATGCAGCGCGAATTAGCGGATTTACTGCAATTTGAAGTAAAGGATCCGCGTGTAGGCATGGTCACGATTACTGCTGTTGAGGTAACGGGCGACATGGCGCACGCCAAGATTTTTTACAGCGCAGCAAAAGCCAGTGAAAGTATCCAGCAAGGTTTGGAAAAGTCTGCGGGATTTTTGCGTACGCAGTTAGCTAAGCGCATGCTGTTGCGCACAGTGCCACAGTTGCATTTTGTCTATGATGCTTCAATCGATAATGGCATGATGATGTCAAAATTGATTGATGAAGCGCTGGCTTCAAATCCTGAAAAACCATAAACGGTTTGTCTTTAATAGTAAAAAGCTAGTCAAAAGAAGTTAGTCGATTGCAGTACAAAAGACCAAAGAAAAACATTAACGGCATTTTGCTGCTAGATAAGCCGCTTGGTTATTCATCTAATCAAGCCTTGCAAAAGGCAAAGTGGCTACTACAAGCTGCAAAGGCTGGCCACACCGGTACATTAGACCCGTTAGCTACTGGATTGCTGCCATTATGTTTTGGCGAGGCCACCAAGTTTGCACATTATCTAACCGATGCAGATAAAACTTACGTAGCTACCTTAAAGCTAGGCATTACAACTAATACGGGTGATGCTGAAGGTGAAGTGTTAACTACAGCTGCCGTCAATGTCCGTTCAACGCAGTTTGAGCAAGCCTGTCTAAAGTTTGTTGGTGAAATAAGCCAGATTCCCCCTATGTATTCTGCTTTAAAGCATGAAGGCAAAGCGCTTTACGAATATGCAAGAGCCGGCGTAGAAATTGAACGTCAACCACGTGTTATCGCAATACGCAGCATTACCGTCAACACTTTCGCACAAGACATAGCGACTATTACTGTCACTTGTAGCAAAGGTACATATATTCGTACTTTAGCAGAGGATATCGGCAATTTACTTGGTTGTGGCGCACATTTAATTGGTTTGCGCCGTACCGCCACAGCTAATTATCAAATAGCACAAACTATCACGCTCGAGCAATTCGAGGCAATGTCGGAGCAGCAGCGTTTAGACGCCTTAATGCCGCCGGATAGTGCCGTACTCGATTTTCCATCCATGATATTAGATGCAGATAGCACATTTTATCTGCAGCAAGGTCAGGCGATATGGCAAAGTGGTTTGATTCCAAAGGGGCTTATCAGGTTATATAGCGATAGCCAGATTTTTTTAGGTTTAGGTGAGCAGCAGAGTGACGGTAAAGTTGCCCCTAAACGCTTGATTGTTGATCGTGATTAATTGCTAAATATAATCACTTAACTAAGCTTTAGTACAAATAGTCATTGATAAATCATAGATTTACCGTTAACATGCTGGGTTCATTGTAAATGAATGCTTTAGCGGGTCATGTATTTAAATCACCTGCTTTAGTATTGACGCTAATTATTAGGAAAAAAAATGGCAATTACAGCTGTAGATACCGCAAAAATCGTTAAAGAATATCAACGTGCCCCTAACGATACTGCAAGTCCAGAAGTGCAAGTTGCGCTTTTAACTAGTCGTATTACTTACTTAACAGAGCATTTTAAAACTAACAAAAAAGATAACCACTCACGTCGTGGTTTGTTGGCGTTAGTTAGCCAACGCCGTAGTTTGTTAGATTATTTAAAACGTGAAGATGTAAGCCGTTATCAAACATTGATTGAGCGTTTGAGCTTACGTAAGTAATCATTATAAAAGTGACTTGCTTGCTATATTCTGGCTCGCTTTTATAAATGTAAGAAAAGCCGATTGCATGGTGATATGCGTCGGCTTTTTTTATTTGTTGCAACTAAAAATAGTTTAGTAACTTAATCGTTGGTAAACAGTATTTGCTGCAAATAGTAGTAAAAAATCAATCACCGTAAATTTTTAAAATAGAGTTGAAAAAGTCAGTTGTTATTGGGTAGTGAATAACAACTTATTGATAAGACAAAGGAAAAATAATGTTTAATAAAGTGAAAAAAAGTATTCAATACGGTGCGCATGAGCTCACCATTGAAACAGGTGAAATAGCCCGTCAAGCTGACGGTGCAGTGTTAGTAAGTTACGGCGATACAGTTGTGTTAGTAACGGTAGTCGGTAAGACAGAAGTGAAAGCGGGTCAAGATTTCTTCCCATTGACAGTTGATTACATGGAAAAAACTTACGCGGCTGGTAAAATCCCAGGCGGTTTTTTCAAGCGCGAAGGTCGTCCTTCAGAAAAAGAAACGCTTACATCACGTTTAATCGATCGCCCATTACGTCCATTATTCCCAGAAGCATTTTTGAATGAAGTGCAAATCGTTGCGACAGTTATGTCGTCTGATCCAGAAATCGATTCTGACATTCCTGCAATTATCGGCGCATCTGCTGCGATGGCGATTTCAGGTATTCCATTCTACGGCCCATTAGGTGCGGCACGTGTTGGTTACATTAATGAAGAGTATGTCATTAACCCAACTAAAGCCCAATTAGTAGAAACTGAGTTGGATTTAGTGG
This sequence comes from Methylotenera sp., assembly GCA_031406605.1. Classification (GTDB taxonomy): domain Bacteria; phylum Pseudomonadota; class Gammaproteobacteria; order Burkholderiales; family Methylophilaceae; genus Methylotenera. Next base: position 11,660 of record JANOHT010000088.1, read on the forward strand.
TTGCTGCTACTGAAACTGCTGTAATGATGGTGGAATCAGAAGCCAAAGAATTGTCAGAAGAAGTGATGCTAGGCGCTGTAGTGTTTGGCCACAAAGCGATGCAAGCAGTGATTAGCATGATTAATGAAATGGTAGCCGAAGTTGGTAAGGATGCTTGGGACTGGGTTGCTCCAGAACCAGATACTGCAATCATTGAAAAAGTGGCGGCGATTGCTGCAGCTGATGTTAATGCAGCATTTCAAATCAAAGCTAAAGGCGCGCGTTCTGCTAAGTTAGAAGAAATTAAAAATCGTGTCATGGGCGAGCTCATTACTGAGACAACTTCAACAACAGAAGCTAACAAAATCAAAACAGAGTTCTTTAATTTAGAAGCTAAAACTGTACGTAGCCAAATTTTAAACGGTGAGCCACGTATTGATGGTCGTGATACGCGCACAGTGCGTCCTATCACAGTGCGTACTGGCGTGTTGCCACGTACCCATGGTTCAGCATTGTTCACGCGTGGTGAGACTCAGGCGCTTGTTATTGCAACTTTAGGTACAGGTCGCGACGAGCAAGTAATTGATGCATTGCAAGGCGAGTTTAAAGATCGCTTCATGTTGCATTACAACATGCCTCCGTACGCAACTGGTGAAACTGGTCGCGTAGGTACACCAAAACGTCGTGAAATCGGTCATGGCCGTTTAGCAAAACGCGCGTTGCTGGCTGCATTACCTTCAGCTGAAGATTTTGGTTACACAGTGCGTATCGTTTCTGAAATTACTGAATCTAACGGTTCAAGCTCTATGGCGTCAGTATGCGGCGGTAGCTTAGCAATGATGGATGCTGGTGTGCCATTGAAAAATCACGTGGCTGGTATCGCTATGGGTTTGATTAAAGAAGGCAACCGCGTTGCAGTATTGACCGATATTTTAGGTGACGAAGATCACTTAGGCGATATGGACTTTAAAGTAGCCGGTACAGAAGATGGTATTACTGCGCTGCAAATGGACATTAAAATCACAGGTATTACTGCAGAAATCATGCAAGTGGCTTTAGCGCAGGCTAAAGAAGGTCGTACACATATCTTAGGTATCATGAAAGCAGCGATGACGACTGCAAATACTGAAATGTCAGCATTTGCACCACGCATCATCACCATGAAAATCAATCCTGAAAAAATCCGTGATGTAATTGGTAAGGGCGGAGCAGTAATTCGTGCCTTAACTGAAGAAACGGGCACTACGATTGATATTGAAGATGATGGTACAGTGAAAATCGCATGTACAAGCTCTGAAGCTGGTGCAGAAGCACAACGCCGTATTGCAGAAATTACCGCTGAAGTTGAAATTGGTAATGTGTATGACGGTACTGTACTTAAATTGCTTGATTTTGGTGCTATCGTGTCGTTAATTCCTGGTAAAGATGGCCTATTGCATATTTCTCAAATCGCACACCAACGCGTAAATGCGGTGAGTGACTTCTTAAAGGAAGGCGATATTGTAAAAGTTAAAGTGGTAGAGGCTGATGAAAAAGGCCGAGTACGTCTAAGCATGAAAGCTTTGATTGATGCACCTGCTGCAGAGGCTAAATCTGAAGCAGAATCTGACGAGTAATTAAGCAATAATAAAAAAGCCCGCTTTCGCGGGCTTTTTTATTATTTGTATTTTATAAATGAATTAAAGGTTAATTCAATAAAACCCGTCAATTATTTAGCGACTTGCTTCTCGCGCATCTCATCAAGCGTTTTGCAATCAATACATAGCGTTGCTGTAGGGCGCGCTTCCATGCGTTTTAAGCCAATTTCGATACCGCAGCCTTCACAATAGCCGTATTCATCGCTATCGATGTTGCGCAAAGTTTCATCAATCTTTTTAATCAGTTTGCGTTCACGGTCACGATTACGCAATTCAAGTGTCATGTCTGACTCTTGACTTGCTCTGTCGTTAGGGTCGGCGAACATGGTCACTTCGTCTTGCATCGTGTGTACGGTGCGATCAAGGTCATGACTTAATTCCGATTTCCAGTCATTTAAAATCTTACGAAAATGATTGAGCTGAGATTTGCTCATGTATTCTTCATCAGGTTTTGGCTGATAAGGCGTAAATTGTTTAGTAATAACTGCTGCCATATAGAACTCCAGGTACTTAAATAATATAGGTACTTAATAAATTCGGTATTTGTAAAATGCTTACTGTAAAAACTTGCATATTACAAAATTAGCGCGTGAGTGTACACTGAAAAAAGCTTAGATGCAAAACAGTAGTAAAAACAGGGTAATTACTTGAATTCTTAATAAGAATATTAAGTTATGATCCACTCATTTCTAAAGCTAATAACGTGTTTTCCATAAGCGTTGCCACTGTCATTGGTCCTACGCCACCGGGTACCGGTGTAATCCAGCTGGCGCGTGTTTTTGCGACATTAAAATCTACATCGCCGGCAATGGTGCCATCGGCTAGGCGATTAATACCAATATCAATCACAATGGCGCCGGGCTTAATCCAATTGCCTTTGATAAGTCCTGGCTTGCCTGCTGCCGCGACTACTAAATCAGCATTCATGATGGCTTTACTTAAATCTTTAGTATGGCGGTGACAACTCGTGACCGTGCAACCCGCCAGCAGGAGCTCCAATGCCATCGGTCGGCCCACGTGATTAGAGACGCCTACCACAACGGCGTCTAAGCCCATTAAATCAATATTAAGTGAGTTTAGCATTTTAATCACACCAAACGGCGTACAGGAGCGTAGCGTGGGCTGGCGTATGGCTAGTCTGCCAATGTTAAAAGGATGAAATCCATCCACATCTTTATTGGGGCTAATACTTTCAACGATATGTTCGTCGTTAATATGGGCAGGCAATGGTAGTTGTACAAGAATGCCATCAATATTGCTATCGGCATTCAATTTTGCAATTAACGACAGCAATTCAGTTTCCGTAGTGGTGGCAGGTAAATCATAAGCGGTAGAAATAATACCCACTTTATCGCAAGCTAAGCGTTTGTTGCGAACATAGATAGAAGAGGCTGGGTCTGCACCTACAAGGACTACCGCCAAGCCAGGCGCGCGTTTATTTGCTTGTAAGCGATTGTTAATGCGAGCTTTTATACTGTCTAGTAGGTTTTCTGCAATGGCTTTGCCATTAATTATTTGTGCGGTCATTGCTTAAGTAATTATTAATTATTGAAAATAAAGTAACATTTTAACATATTAGAATTGACCTACAGCCCAGTTTGCAGTATATTTCTGCCCTTCGGCGTGTAGCGTAGCCTGGTAGCGCGCCTGCTTTGGGAGCAGGATGTCGGGAGTTCGAATCTCTCCACGCCGACCAAATTTTTAGGCGCTTAGTTTTTAAATATTAATGTTTAATAACTAAGCGCTTATAAATAAAAGTCAGCCCGAATCTTTATAATAATTTTATTTAGTATAAAGCCTAGTAACCACAATCTGCCCGTAGCTCAACCGGATAGAGCACCAGCCTTCTAAGCTGGGGGTTACAGGTTCGATTCCTGTCGGGCAGGCCATGTAATATAAAGTCTCTATGGTGGCTGTAGCTCAGTTGGTAGAGTCCAGGATTGTGATTCCTGTTGTCGTGGGTTCGAGCCCCATCAGCCACCCCATCTATTCAAGTTGTATTCTTAGTTAAAAGCTATTCAAAACAATTTTGTAAAGCATAAATGGACATTAGTCTAAAATTTAAGCTTTAAAAATTGATACCTCAAAGTTTTAAAGCTATAGTAATATTGGTTTTAAGAGTAATTTAATGTAAAGGTATTGTTGATGGTGGCGCTACGTCCAGTTTTGATGATTGTTGATGATGATCCTTTAATCACAGATACCTTGCATTTTGTGTTGAGTAAATATTTTGAAGTGTGCGTTGCTGAGTCACACTCACAATTAAAAAGTCTATTGCGGCAATTGGATAGTCCACCGGCTTTGGCTTTGGTTGATTTAGGCCTGCCTCCCACGCCGCATACCCCAGAAGAAGGTTTTAAAGTTATTGCTGAGCTACTAGCGCATTCTCCGACCATTAAGATCCATGTGTTATCTGGTCAAAGTGATGACGTGAACGTTAAGCGCGCGCTCACTTTGGGCGCTGTTGACTTTATTGCTAAGCCTTGCGATGTGGAGAAGCTAAAAGATGTACTGCTAAATTCACTAAAGGTACAAAATGTAGAGCTGAATGAAGTTAAGGTGGAGCAGGAGCATGGTGGTTTACTGGGCAACAGCTTGCCCACGCAAGCGCTACGCATGCAGATCACACAGTTTGCGGACTCGCCTTTCCCAGTATTGATTGAAGGTGAATCTGGAAGCGGCAAAGAGCTTGTGGCTGGCAGCTTCCATTACGCTAGCAAACGTTTATTGCATCCCTATTTGTCAGTGAATTGTGCGGCTATTTCGCCTTTATTGGCTGAATCAATCTTGTTTGGACATGCAAAAGGTGCTTTTACTGGTGCCATTACAGCCCACTCAGGCTATTTTGAAGAGGCTGGAGAAGGCACGCTATTCTTGGACGAAATCGGCGAGTTACCTTTAGAGTTACAAGCTAAATTACTGCGCGTGTTAGAAAATGGAGAGTACCAGCGCATTGGAGAAACGCAAACACGTAAAAGTCGCGCACGTATAGTCGCGGCAACTAATCGTGACTTACGTGCCGAGGTGCGTTCAGGAAAATTCAGATCAGATCTATATCATCGTTTAAGTGTATTTGCTGTGCAGGTGCCGCCGCTGCGAGAATTGGGGGAAGATAAACATTTATTGCGGAATCATTTTATAGAGTTTTATGCGAAACAAATTGGGCAGGCACCGTTTGCCTTAGATACGGCCGCAGAGTCTCGTTGGTTGGATTATCATTTTCCAGGCAATGTGCGTGAGTTAAGAAATATTGTGATTCGCTTAATTGCTAAATATGCGGGTAAAACAATAAAAGAAAAAGAGCTGATTGTTGAATTTGATTTATCTGAGCCAGAGCCTTCGGCAGAGTCATTAAATTTCAATGATGAAGCTGGAATGACTGCACAAGCGCAGCGTCATTTGCAACGGCAAACCAATGTGAGTTTAGATGCCGTGCTCAAAACGTGGGAACGTGCATATATTGAAGCAGCTATGAAAATGACGCACGGTAATTTAAGCCAAGCGGCGAAGTTGCTTAATGTGAACCGTACCACGCTATATAGCCGCATGAGTACGCAAGAAGAAGCTTAGGTCAAGTATCAATAAGGTAGAACTTTGTATTATCCTCATTTCGGCTTAAAAGAGCCACCATTCAAAATTACCCCGAATACCGATTTTTTCTTTTCGGGAGGTAATCGCGGTGCGGTATTAGATGCCTTGGTATACGCTATCACAAACGGTGAAGGTATTATCAAGGTGGTAGGTGAGGTGGGCAGTGGCAAAACGATGCTGTGCCGTATGCTGCAAACTATTTTGCCTGAAAAAATCGAAAGTATTTATCTTGCTAACCCGAGTGTAGCGCCAGAAGATGTACTGCATGCGATTGCTTTTGAGTTGCAACTTAAGCTACCAAAAAATGCTGACCGTTTGAAGGTAATGCAGGAACTACAGGCGCACTTACTCAATCGACATGCTGAAGGTCGGCAGGTTGTGATTTTTGTTGAAGAAGCGCAAGGCATGCCGCTGGCAACCTTAGAAGAAATCCGGTTACTTTCTAACTTGGAAACCAAGCAAGATAAGCTGCTGCAAATTGTGCTATTTGGCCAGCCGGAGCTGGATGTCAATTTAAATCAAACGCATATTCGCCAACTTCGCGAGCGTATTACCCATAGCTTTCATTTAGGTCCATTGCAAACGAAAGATGTAGGTGAGTATTTAATTTTTCGGCTGCGTGCCGCAGGTTACTTTGGCCCACACTTATTTACCGATGCTGCCATTAAGAAGCTTTCAGGTGCCGCAGAAGGTTTAGTAAGACGCGTGAATGTGTTGGCAGATAAATGCTTGTTAGCTGCTTTTGCGGATAATGTGCATCAAGTCACTACCAAGCACGTAAAAGCAGCGATTCAAGATAGTGAGTTTGGTGCTAGACCAGCTAATCATTACAAACAATATTTTTTATTGGCGGCCTTGTTGGTTGCGTTGCTTGCTGCCGCATTAACGTTTTTTTGGTGGCAAGCACAGCACCAGTCTAAAGTTAGTGATAACGATGAGGCAAATAGTGTCGGTTTGGATAAACTTACTGCTGCTAAAGTCTTGCCAAAAACACTCTCCACAGTAGTGGCAAATGCGGTTCCTGTTAAATCTGTTACAAGTACAAATTCTATCGCAGCCACTGCTTCTCAGTCAGTGGATACTAAGCAGCAATTAGTGGATAAACGCCTTGAAGTGTCAAAAAACTGGTTAGCAAATGAGCCTGCAACAATCATCACGTTACAAGTTAAATCATTACCAAGTAAAAGCCCGCTTAAAGATGATGTATTAATTTCTGAGATTGATAGGCTGGCTCAGCAGTTAGAAGTAGACAACATTTACCTATATCACAAGAAGCAAAACGGTGTGCTCTATACGGTGATATTGTACGGCTCATACCATGAGCGTAGCGAAGCGCTGGCGGCATTGAGAAATTTACCTTATCAAATTAAAAATGATCATCCTTATTTGCGTACCTTAGCTGGTATCAACAAAGACATTGAACAAACGCAGTAAAAACCGTATGTAACTTATTGTTGTAATTTAAATTTTTTGAAATATTCGTTGTATATTTCTTGCATTTTTTGCATTAATATGCAAAATGTATAAAAGAATGCAAATTAAGCAATAAGCTGGGGATTGCTACGTTATGGCAAAAAAGATAAAAAGATTACCACTTTTATGTACAGTACTTGTTTTAGTGGTAACTGCGTGTGCGCATCAATCAAAAGTTGAGCCATCAAAAGGTCATATTGATGGACAAAATACTGCTAATAATCAAACAGTAGGACAATCAAACGGATCATCGGCAAGTAAACCCGTTGCAACTACTAACATTCCTAAACCGGTAACTAATAATACTTACCTGCCACCCCCAAAGCCTAAAACCAAAGAACAGACTTATAGTATTGTTGTGTACGACACGCCCGTGAAAGAGGTGTTATTCGCTATCGCGCGCGATAGCAAACTCAATATCGATATTCACCCCGCTATACAAGGCCGCGTAACACTAAACGCGGTAGATCAAACCTTACCTGCTATTTTGGAGCGTCTATCCAAGCAAGTAGATTTAACTTATAAAATTCAAAATAACGTACTGACCATTACACCTGACCAACCAGTGTTAAGAGCATACAAAGTTGATTACGTGAATATGTCGCGTGATACCACTGGATTTATTGGTGCGGATGGGCAAATTTCAAGTGCATTCCAAACCTCTGGGGCAGGCGGTACGTCCAGTAGTAGCTCTGGGAATGGCGCAAATAATAGCTCACGCACTTCTGTTACCAGTGAGTCGAAAAGTCACTTTTGGGAGACTCTAGAAAAAAATATTAAAGACATACTGGCCGAAACTGATAAAGAAGTAATTATTACTCGCGCCGGTAGTGTTGCGTCATCTTCTGGCACAACACAGCGGTCGGGTGCAGGCGATCAGAACTCAGCTAGCGCGCAGGCTGCGATTAATGATGCTAAAAATCTAGCACTAGAGCGTGAAGAAATTAAAAATGAATATAAAACTTTATTTGCAGCTACAGTAATTTCAAATCGCGAAGCAGGTGTGATTAGCGTCAGAGGCACCAACAAGCAGCATGAAAAAGTGCAGGAGTTTTTGGATAAAGTACTCAATAGTGCGAAACGCCAAGTGCTGATTGAAGCAACTATTGTTGAGGTGAGGCTGAATGATGGTTTTCAGGCCGGAATAGACTGGAGTCGACTAGGCAATGCTGGAGCTGGTAGCGGGTTCACTTTCAGTCAAAGATTAGGTGCTACTTTCAATACTGGCGATCTAGATACGCGCAGCAGTACTAATCCTGGATTCGTTGCTGGATATTTTAATACTGCTAGCGCGCTAGGTAACATTGCTGCTTCAATTTCTTTGTTAAAGCAATTTGGTGACACTAAAGTATTGTCTAGCCCCAAACTCATGGTGCTCAATAATCAGACAGCTGTACTTAAGGTTGTTGATAATTTAGTTTACTTTACAGTACAGGCGCAAATATCACAGTCAGCAAGTGGTGTTTCAGGCACTAATCTTCAGTCATTTACAACCACGCCTAATACGGTTCCTGTAGGGGTTGTAATGAGTGTAACTCCGCAAATTAGTGATGTCGGTATGGTGAATATCAATGTAAGACCATCAATCTCTAGCTTGATCAGGTATGTTAAGGATCCCAATCCATCATTGAATGATGTCAATAATGTAGACAATAATCAAGGTATTCCTGAAATACGCATTCGAGAAATGGAGTCTCTGCTCCAAATTGCCAGTGGAAATACTGCGGTTTTGGGTGGTTTAATGCAAGATGACATAAGGAGCAACACTGACAAAGTGCCCGGTTTGTCAGAGATACCAGGTGTTGGAAAAGTGTTCACGGGGATAAATGATAGCAATGTTAAAACGGAACTTGTTATTTTCTTGCGCCCAACAGTCATCACGAGCGCAAGTTTAGAAAGCGATGAATTGGCGAACTACAAACAATATCTTCCTTCGCAACAGTTAAAGCAAACGCTAAATACTGATGATGAGAGGTAAACTTTATGAGTTTACTCATTAAAGCGCTAGATAATTTAGATAAAAACAAGCGGGCAGAAAAAAGCAATTCCACTACTAGTGAGGCGGTGTCTGCCGTTAGTGGTTTATCTCTAGAGCTAGCGCCAATTGAGCCTAAGCAAGACATAGTGCTTAATGCGGCATTAAATGAAAACTCAGAGGCGGTACAAGCAGCTACAAGCGATAAAGAGGCGTTAGCAGAAGGCGGTTTGTCGTTAGAAGATGAAGCTGGCTTGATTGCTGGAACTCGAAGAGTAGCTAAACGGGATAAATCTAAACAGGGTTTAGCTACGCTCACTGAACTCTCTGTAAGTGAAGGGGCTGTGCCGGCTAGCCTAGCGAAAGGCTATGTACATGAAGCTAAGGAATTACAAGGCATTGGTACAAAAAATGTTAATTTGAATGATGTGAACTTACAGAGTGTTAGTTTAAGTACAGCAGCTAACGTTAAAGCCACATCACAAGATAACAATAAAGCTGCCGCGTTTGATATTGCAGCTTCAGTCACTAAAAAATCAACACGTCATGTAGAAGCTACCCAAGCTACTGAAACGAACCAAAAAGTAGCTGCAAAAGCTTTTGTAGCAAATACTTCAATTAAAATACCCGCGTCAAAAGCTACGCTTATATTATTGGCAGTAGCTGGCCTTTTAATGATATGGCTGGGTTTGCAAGGGTTTAATTATCTAAAAGCGTTGCTCGTACCCGAAGCAGTAATAGTAACGCCGACGAGACCAATACTGTCAGAGGGGGTTGTAGCCAATCCCAATGAAAGCGTTGTACCGGCTCAATCATTGCCTGTAGATAGTCATGCTCAAGATACGCAAGCTCAAGAACCCCAAGAAAATAAATCAAACGTCAACCAAAGCTCACAAGCTCGGGCTATGGAGGGCGCTCAATCTACATCACCGTTGAATCAAAATTTAGCCAATTCAAATACTAATGGTTTTATGTCTGAAGGGGATACACCCCAAAAAATATTGACTACAAAAGCTAAAAGTAGTGCCAACGAATCACTTGATGATGAATCGTCATTACAATCATCATCAAAACACGCGCCCATAAAATTGATTACCCAAGTGCCTACTACTGGCGTAGATCCAACATTGCTTAACGCTTATCAAGCGTTTAATCGGAGTGAGGATGTTGCAGCACAAAGGCTGTATCGCCAAGTATTGCAAGGTGATGTACGTAATGTAGACGCTTTGCTTGGCATGGCTGCCATTGCACAGCGACAAGGTCGCGATGCGGATGCAGCGGGTTGGTATCAAAAAGTATTGGAAATTGAGCCTAGAAATAGTATTGCACAGTCTGCTATTGTTAGCCCGCAAGGAAATTCTGATGTAGTTGGAACAGAAAGCCGTATTAAAAGCATGCTGGCATTACAACCAGATGGTGCGCATTTACATGCGGCATTGGGTAATTTGTATGCCGAGCAAAATCAATGGGCATTGGCACAAGAAGCTTATTTTAATGCTAGCCGTCTTGCGCCAGAAAATGCAGATTATGCATTTAATCTAGCTGTTAGTTTGGATCAGCTGGGTAAATCTAATCTTGCTTTAAAGCAATATCAGCGTGCTTTAGCGTTGTTAGACAAATCTGGAGCATCCAGTCCAGATAGGACGCAGTTAGAGGCGAGAATTCAGGCGCTACAGTAATATCAAATACTCTTTATCTCGGTTGGAGAGGTATTTGTAGAAGTAAACATTCAAGCAAGTAGCATGTTCTCACAATACTCCCCCTTAAGGGTGAGGGAGCTTAATGCTTAAAGTAAAAGCAGAAATTAAATGGTAAATTTCACGTGTGTTCAATAATAGTTAAGTAGACATAATAAATGACTGAACAGCGACGTAAACTCCGCTTAGGAGAACTCATGGTGCAACAGGGCTTGATCAGTCAGGATCAGCTGCGCATTGCACTTATTGAGCAGGAAAAAAACGATTTGCCATTAGGCCGCCAGTTGGTGCGTTTGGGCTTTGTGACAGAGGGAATGGTGCGCGATATCGTGGCGCATACCATAGGTCAGGAAAGTGTAGATTTATCTACGGTAGTTGCTGACGTTGAAGCCTTGCAGATGGTGCCGCAAGATTTTTCCCGCCGTTATCACTTATTGCCTGTGGCGTATGAAGATGCCACTAAAACCATGGTGGTTGCCATGGCCGATATGTTTAATGTGGTGGCGTTAGATCAGTTGCGTGCGATGCTCGGTGGAAAAATCCAGCTTAAACCCGTCTTGGCGGCGGAAGCGCAACTTGAAGAATATATTGATCAATTCTACGGTTATGAACTTTCAGTTGATGGCATTTTGCGTGAAATTGAAACGGGTGAAATTGATTATCAAAGTTTAGCTGCCGAGGGTGATGAGTATACGCAGCCAGTGGTGCGTTTAGTAGGCGCACTACTGATGGACGCTGTTAAGCGCGGGGCGTCAGATATTCACTTCGAGCCTGAATATGCGTTCTTACGCATTCGTTACCGAATTGATGGCGTATTACAACAAGTACGTAGTTTGCATAAAAGCTATTGGGGCGGGGTGGCGGTGCGCCTTAAAGTAGTCAGCGGTTTAGATATTGCGGAAACTCGTGCACCGCAAGATGGTCGTTTGAACATGAATCTATGTGGTCGCCCGATTGATTTTAGGGTTTCAACGCACCCAACAATACATGGCGAAAATATAGTATTGCGCGTGTTAGATCGAGAAAAATCGATTATCCCGATGGAGAGAATGGGTCTACGCCCAAGCACTTTAGACGAATTACGTTTAATGATGACGCGCCCAGAAGGCATACTGATTGTGACAGGACCTACTGGGAGCGGTAAAACGACTACGTTGTATTCATTGCTGTCACATCAAAATACTGAGGCTGTGAACATTATGACACTGGAAGACCCAGTGGAATATCCGGTGACGATGATGCGGCAAACTTCAGTTGCCGAAGTGAATAAAGTCGATTTTGCTAACGGCATACGTTCAATTATGCGGCAAGATCCTGACATTATTCTAGTCGGCGAAATTCGTGATGAAGATACCGCAACCATGGCGTTTCGTGCCGCGATGACGGGTCATCAAGTATTCAGTACGTTGCATACCAACTCAGCGCTGGGCGCCTTTCCTCGATTAACCGATATTGGAATTTTGCCTGATATCATGGCGGGAAATATTATTGGTGTCGTGGCACAGCGTTTGGTGCGTGTGCTTTGTCCGCATTGTAAAGAGCCACATAAGCCCAATGATCTTGAGCGCAAAGTGCTTAGATTAAAAGTGAGCGATAAGCCGCAAATTTACAAACCAAAAGGTTGCAAACATTGTAATCAGAACGGTTATCGTGGTCGTATGGCAATTATGGAATTGCTGCGTATCGATAGTGATATGGATTCGTTGATTTCACGCAAAGCGCATTTGGACGAGTTACAAAAATTGGCGCTGGATAAAGGTTTCATCACGCTGGCTGAAGATGGCGTACGTCGTATCTTGGAAGGATATACCAGCGTGGCAGAGGTGATGCGCGTGATTGATTTAACGAGTCGTCTGGATTTCGGCCGCCAAAACCCCAGTAGTTTAGATTTGATTAAATCAAATACTAAACGCGTAAAATCTAGCGCTATAAGCACTTAACTTCATCATGCCATCCTTTAATTATAAAGCGATTGATCAATTAGGTCGTCCAGCCTTGGGGCAGGTAGACGCGCTTAATGAGGTGGATTTAGAGATTCGCTTAGAGCGCATGGGTTTAGATTTAATCACTTTTCGAATTGCAAAAAAATCGACCAGCCTATTTAATCGCAATAAAGTCAGCAATCAAGATTTGGTGATGTTTTGTTTTCAGCTAGAGCAGTTAACCAAAGCAGGCGTGCCACTGTTGGAATGTTTACATGACTTACAAGAAAGCAATCCAAACCCTTACTTTCAAAAAGTATTAGGTGCAATCAGTGCAGAGGTAGAAGGCGGAAAAATGCTGTCGCAAGCGCTAGCAGAGCACCCTAGTGTATTTAGTGAGGTATTTGTAAGCTTGGTTGATGCGGGTGAGCAAACGGGTCAATTGCCGGTAGTGTTTAACAATTTATTTGAAACGATTCGCTGGCAAGATGAGCTTATGTCGCAGACTAAAAAATTGCTGGCTTATCCTGCATTTGTCGCGGTAGTTGTATTGGGCGCAGTAGCGTTCTTAATGACCTATCTGGTGCCGCAAATGGTGTCATTTTTGCGTAATATGGGTCAAGAGCTACCGTTAAATACTAAAATTCTGATCGCTGTTTCTAATGCGTTTGTGGATTATTGGTGGTTATTCATTGGCTTGCCTATCTTAATTTTTGTTAGTTTGGCTACTGTTATTCAAACCAATCCCTTAGCGCGTTATCGGTTTGATATGATTAAGCTGAATTTGCCGATTACCGGGCAAATTTTGCACAAAATTATCATGGCACGTTTTGCGCGTTATTTTGCTCTAATGTATCAAACAGGTATTCCTATTTTGGATGCGATTAAGATTTGTGAAAGAATCGTCGGCAATCAGGTGGTGGCCGATGCGCTAAGCCGTGCACACGCACAAATTAATGCAGGTGATTCTATGAGTGAAAGTTTTCGTAATGCAGGTTTGTTTCCACCGCTAGTGGTGCGCATGATACGGGTTGGCGAAAGTACGGGTGCTTTGGATAAGTCATTGCTTAATATCAGTTACTTTTATGACAGAGACGTGAATGATTCCATGCAAAAAATGCTTAAAATGATAGAGCCTGCACTCACAGTATTATTGGGCGCCATACTTGGATTTATCATGTTTTCAGTGCTCGGCCCTGTGTACGACTCGTTCAGTAAGCTTAAGATTTAAGTCCAGAAAATTTTAGATACGGTAAATATAAAACTCAGTGAATGTTTAAAACTAGCCAAAATAAATTAGTGTTATGCGCAACAGCCCATAGTTTGCTGGCAGGGCTTTGGCACGCTGGTAATTTACAAGGCAGCCAAATTTTTGCCAATGATGCTGCAGGACACGACGCCTTCGCTGAATTTTTACAGCAATATACAGCAACGTCAGTGTATTTAATGGTAGATGCTGTAGAAGAAGATTACCGTCTAGAGAGCGTGCCACACACCACAGGTGCAGCGAAACGCGAGCTTACACTGCGTAAGCTCAATCAGTTTTATCGAGGGCTAGAATATCGTACTGCGCACTTTATTAATCGTGATAAAGAGAAGCGTAAGGATGACAAATTTTTATTTGTTGCACTTAATAATGCAGACTTTTTACAACCGTGGATTACGGCCATTCAATCGGCCAATGCAGAGTTAGTTGGCGTTTATTTGTTGCCTATGCTCAGTCAAGTATTAGTGCGGCAGTTAAAGCTTATGGCGCCACACATTTTGTTATGTGAAAAACTTTCGTCAGGGTTGCGCCAAACTTATCTGCATAATGGTCGTTTGCGGATGAGTCGTTTAGTGTCTAACGTGCCAACTGCGGCGAATCAATTAGGTTATTTTTATTTAGTTGAAACAGAAAAAACGCGGCTGTATTTAATCAGCCAGCGATTTATATCGCGTGAAACGCCACTAAATTTAGTGCTGGCAAGTATGGATGGTAATACGCAGCAGATTAGTCAGGGCATTAGCCAAGAGCAAGGAATTGAATGTACAGATGTGAGTCTCGGTCAGTTTGCAAAAACACTGGGTTTGTCTGTGAGCCTAGTGCAAAAAATGCCGGAATTGTTGCACATGCAACTATTGGCAAGTGGGCATGAGGTAGATAATCTTGCGCCTGAAACACTCACCAAACAATATCAGTTCAGTAAACTCAAGCAAAATCTCAAAATAGCGACTTTAGTCATTGGCATTATTGGGTTGAGTGCGGCGGCTTGGGTACTAAAACAAGGTATGGATCATAAAGCAGCTTTTAATCAGGCAGTGCAAGACACTACGATCCAGAAGCATCAGTATGATGAGGTTGCAAAGAACTTTCCTGTGACTACAATTAGTGCGACAGACTTAAAAGTAGCGGTAGACTTAGACAAAACCATCGCTATGTATCCAAAATCACCACGCCGTGTGATGCTTGTTGTCAGTGCCGCTATGGAGCAGTCACCTGAAATTCAGCTGAATAGGCTACGTTGGGTATTAACCAGTGATGTTAACGTGAAAGATGATGATAAATTTATTGCGATTGCTGCTAATAACTTTTCAGCAAATAACACACAAACCAATGCGAATTCACAATTATCGGCAGATCCAACAAAGTTAAACGAGCTGGGTTTCGTCACTGCAGAAATATCAGGTTTTACGGGGGATTACAGAAGTGCGCTCAATAGTGTGAATAAGTTTGTCAGCACATTGAAAGCGGATAGCCGAGTAGCTTCGGTAGAGGTGCTACAAGCGCCTGTGAATGTAAGTTCGTTTGTAGATTTACAAGGTAGCACTGCCGATGAGCAAACCACGCAAACTCAACCTGCATTATTTAAGCTTAAAGTCATACTCACTGCAGCTGATATACCCGCCAGCACACTTGGGTTAACAGACCAGAGATAATATTAGCGATGACACTAGATAAGCAAGATTGGCATAAATTACAAACCACCTTGGTGATATTGGTGACAGTGGTGATGGTAGCAGTACTGTTGCTATTCTCAGCACAAAACTACAGTGTAGAGCAAGAGGCTGCATTGCAAATGCAACAAAACTTACTTAATGCCGCACGTCAGCGCTATCAATCTTCAGGTATAGAAAAAGACACGATCACTGAATATCTGCCACAGTATCAGGCACTCATCAATAAAGGTTTTGTTGGTGAAGAGCGACGTATCGAATGGGTCGATGCGCTACGCGAACTACAGAAAAACAATAAACTATTTGGCATTAAATATAACATTAGCCAGCAAGAGGATTTTAGACCAGCGTTCACGCCTAATTTAGGTGGCTTTGTGTTGCATCGTTCTATCATGAAACTCGATCTTGATATGCTACACGAGGGCGATATACTGCAGTTAACTGAATCTTTGAGCACAAAAAATGCAGCACCTTTTATGCTACGTGATTGCGAAATCACTAGATTAAATAGTGGCGGCACTTTAAGTAAGCAGTTAATCGCAAACTTGCATGCACAATGCCAGCTAGACTGGTTAACTGCACGTGAGCCAGCGCCTGTGCAATCTATTGCAACTGTACAAACGGTGCCGCAATGAGTACGCTAAAATCATTCACCATTCTTGTTGGTTTGTTAGTAGTGAGTACGCTTGCCAACTTGTTTTTCTTGCCAGTGCAAGCCGCGCCCAATGACAATTTAGGCCGTTTATTTAGTCGACCAAATGAGCGTAGCAACTTGGATAATTTAAGACAAAATCAAAAGTTAAAAATCATTAATACACAAGTTGAGCCGCAACTTGATAGCGCAGCTGACGTTATTCAGGCTGAATTGCCAGCCCCTATTACCTTACAAGGCTATGTTAAACGTAGCGATGGAACGAAAAGTACATTATGGATCAATAACCAAGCTGTGCAAGAAGACAGCATGGTAGATGATGTGCAAATTGGACGGTTGAATCAACGCGGTAACGCTACACCAGACACCCTAAACCTTAAAATTCCAGCCAACGGTAAACATATTCGACTAAAAGCTGGACAAGTATACGAACCTGATACGAATCAAATCAAAGAGCTTAAAACTGTTGAAAAAGAGAGAAGGCTTAATTTGGAAGAAATGGGTGAGATTGGTAGCCAATTAGATAATGGATTTGAGTAAAGCTGAACTGATATGGCCTATCAATTTTACACACGGTTTAGAAGTGGTAGTGGTTCAAGAGTAAGTCAAAAAGGCACGGCACTCATTTTACTGGTGTTTATGATAGCGTTGATTTTTACGACTTACGCAATACGTACAACAACTGGAGTTGAATATAGAGCTGAAAGAGATTTAAAAACAGCTAAGGCTCTGGTTGAGGCAAAAGCAGCATTGCTCGGATGGTCAGTTCGACAGTCAAATTCAGGGCAATTGCCATGTCCTGAAGACACTTTATTGATAGGCATGGCGACTGAAGGGCTAGCAAAAACATCTTGTACACTTCCAGCGATAGGTCGGCTACCTTGGAAAACTCTAGGGATTGGTGATATTCGAGATGGTAATAACGAAAAGCTTTGGTATGCAATATCACCTGGGTTTAGAACCCCACCAATAAATATAAATACCGCAGCAGCATTGAATATTAACGCCTTGCCAAATAGTGCGGTTGCTATCATTTTCTCTTCAGGCATGCCTTTATCAACTCAGAGTAGACCAGTTCCAACATGGATTAGCCCACCAGATGTTATACAGTACCTAGATCTATCCAATAATGATGGTGACTCATCATTTGTCACTTCAGGTGGAGCAGCAGTATTTAATGACAAATTAATGACTATCACCAAGGAGGAGTTATTCTCCTTAGTGGTAAAACGCATCTTGAGAGAGATTCGAGGTGACAATTCACAGGGGCTGATGAAATATCATTCAGAAAATACTTTTTATGCATTTGCAGATATTAATAGTGATGGAATACCTGATTCACTACAATACACTGGAACACCGTCCTACGAAGGTGCTTTAGGTGGGTTGCAGTTTTCAACGGTAATTAAAAGCATGCTTACTGATAATGGATGGCCACAATTAATTGATTATGTAATTTCACTCGATAGACAAACTGTAACAATGACTTTAAATAGTAAAACAATAGTGGTGACACCTTAATGATGACTTCAAAAAAATACACTTCAGGCTTTTCATTAGTGGAAATGGCTATAGTGTTAATTACTCTAGCTTTATTGATTGGGGCATTTATTACACCTTTAAGTGCTCAACTTGATCAAAGCAAAGTGACAGAGGCTCGCAGAGATTTGGCGGAAATAAAGGAAGCACTATTAGGATATGTGGCAGCAAACGGCATATTACCTTGCCCAGATAATACTGGTGATGGCTTAGATGATTTGTGCCCAAATACCAGTTCAGGTTCAACAACTGGAGGCAATTTACCCTGGTCTACATTGGGATTGAAAGCTACTGACCCTTGGGGACGAGCATATCAATACAGAGTTAATAACGCCTTTACAACAATATTTAATTTGAATACTGCAGGTTCTGGATCTGGAGTAATTAAAGTTTGCACGACTAACACTTGTGCAATTACTGAGTCTAGCAACCTTCCGCTAGTGGTATTTACGTACGGTAAAAATGGAGCCATTCAGCCACCTAGTAATTTAGATGAACAGGAAAATGCAGATATAGATGGCAATTTTGTAAACCGTGACTTTGTGGAAGGTGGGTTTGATGACGTATTGGTTTGGATTTCAACAAATGTACTTATGAATCGTATGGTAACAGTAGGTAAACTTCCATAATGAATGACAATCAACTTCTACGCTACAGCCGTCACATTCTGCTTCCACAAATTGGCTACGAGGGGCAGGAAAAGCTCGTTAATAGTCATGCACTCATTGTTGGCGCTGGCGGTCTGGGTTCACCTGTAGCCTTATACCTTGCAGCGGGCGGAGTGGGTACGTTGACGATTTGTGACTTTGATACGGTTGACTTAACCAATTTGCAACGTCAAATTGTGCACACCACACCGTCTGTAGGCACTAACAAGGCGATTTCTGCGCAACAGACTTTGTTTGAAATTAATCCCAGTATTACTGTGAATACCGTATGCGTGAAATCAACAGAAGATGAATTTGCAAAATTAGTTGATTTGGCTGACGTGGTCATTGATTGCAGTGACAATTTTGCTACCCGTTATACGCTTAACAGGCTGTGCGTTAAGTTTAAAAAACCTTTGGTTTCAGGGGCAGCCATTGGTTTTGAGGGGCAGGTGACGGTCTTTGATATGCGCTCGGAAAACAGTCCGTGTTATTACTGTTTGTTCCCCGATGCGGGCGAAGATGCAGAAATGCGCTGTGCTGAAAATGGTGTATTTGCGCCGCTAGTGGGTATGATAGGCACGACGCAAGCTGCAGAAGCCATGAAGTTGCTAATGGGTATTGGCGATAGCCTGCAAGGGCGCTTATTATTATTGGATGCTCAAGCCATGGAGTGGCGTAGCATCAAATTATCTAAAGACAGTCAGTGTAAAGTTTGTAGTTAGATTTCTTTCTAAAACAGGTCTAACTTACTAGAAACTCAGTCTTAAGTGCTTGACTCACACGTTCAAGTACATCCTCCCAATCACTACTTTTTTCCTGCCTGAATAGTTTTGCCGTTGGGTACCACGGGCTGTCGTCACGGTTCAATAGCCATCTGAAATCGGGTACAAATGGCAACAATATCCATACTGGTTTTCCCAGCGCACCTGCCAGGTGAGCAACAGATGTATCTACGGAAATCACTAGATCCATTTCATGTATCAAAGCCGCAGTTTCAGAAAAATCAGTGAGGTATTCTTGATGGAATTGCAAATTCAGGGATGAAAAAGCAGCTTCATCTTCGGGTTTTATTTCTTTCTGCAGGCTGTGAAATTCAATGCCCAATTTGAATAACGGTGCTAATAAATCTAGCGGGATACTGCGGTTACTATCGTTGCTGTATGCACTAGAGCCTGACCAGACTAGCCCGACTTTAGGTATTTTAGAATTGTTTTTTTCTAAACGAGAGTGCCACTTCTCTACCAGCGATTGATTCGCAAATAAATACGGAACATCTGCTGGAATGCTACTTATCTCAGTATTAAAAGCTAATGGCAAACTCATCAGCGGGCATTGATAATCAAACTGAGGAACCTTGTCACCATCAGTGAGTACGGTAATTGTGCGTGTAGCAGGCATTTTACTAAAGCTATCAGCCACTAAGTTGAATAACAGCTTAGGTACATTCACATAGAGTTTACTAACACCTTTACTTGCGACAAGGGCGGCATAACGGCAAAATTGTATGCTATCACCATAGCCTTGCTCAGCATGCAGCAACACGGTTTTACCCGCGATAGATTCTTTACCTAACCATAATGGTTTACTAAATACTTCTAATAATTTAGGCTGCGGTGCCGCATGCCAGCGCGCTTCATACAACGCCCAGCCTTCAGAGTAATTGCCCAGCAATAAGCACAACAAGCCTTTATTAAGGGGCGCAAATGAGTAATCTTTATGTGCATTCATCACTTGGTCGTAAGCTTGCAAGGCTTCATCAAACCGTTTTAGCTTTTGCAAAGCATTCGCACGATTATTGAGTGTAGTCAGTAAGTTTGGGTCAATCGCTAAAGCTGCATCACAAGCAAAAATAGCATCTTCAAACTGGTTAAGTGCAAGATAAGCATTTGCTGAGTTGTTGTATGCATTTGCATATTTTGGGTTGATTGTGAGGGCTTGCCGGTAACTTTTTACCGCTTCTGCAGGTTGCTTTAAATCTAGCAAGATATTGCCAAGGTTATTGTGCGCTTGAGCATGATTGGCATCTAACTTTGTCGCTTGTGTCATTGCCTCGAGCGCTTCTTGGTTGCGCCCCATATCTCGAAGTTGATTGCCTAGGCGAAAATACAAATCAGCAGAATGGGTGATTTTTTGAATAGCCGCTTGATAAGTTTCGATAGCGCTATCGAGCTTACCTATTTTTTTCAGTAAATTCGCTTTGTGTTTGTATGCATCTTCATACGTGGCGTTAATTGCTAATGCGGAATCAAGATGCTGAATAGCCTCGTCATTGCGGTTAAGTTTTTCCAGTAGCAATGCGTAATTGTGCAAAGTGAGTACATTCTTGTTATCAAGCGCTAATGCTTTTTCAAAAATTGCTTGGCTTTGTTCGAGTTTCTTTTGTTGCAGATAAAGTGAAGCTACTAATGTGAGAGCTTCAGTATTATTAGGTGCAGTTTCAAGTATTTTTGAATAAAGACTCAATGCCTCTACAAAGTTTCCGGCTTGATGCAAACTACGTGCGTGGCTAATTTGTACACGTAGGACTTGTGGGTCGAGTTCGATAGGATTTACTACAGACGTGCCTCTTAAAAAATCATCTTGGGCAAGTTTAAGTTGCTGCAAAGTGTCTGTCCAATCGCCCAGCTGAGCTTGTCTGAACAGCTTCGCTGTTGGATACCATGGGCTATCATCACGGTCTAATAGCCACCTAAAGTCTGGGAAAAACGGCACAAGCAGCCATAACGGTTTAGCTAAAGCGCCCACCAAGTGTGCCACGGAGGTATCTACAGAAATGATTAAATCCATCTCATTAATCAGTGCTGCTGTATCAGTAAAGTCTAGTAAATCATCGCAATGCATTTGTAGCTGGTGAGTCGCTTTTAATCGAGCAATCTCTTCACTATCTTGCGGGCGAATTTCCTTTTGTAGCACATAGTATTCAACATCGGTACGTAAAATAGGGGCCAACAACTTTAAAGAGATACTACGGTTAGCATCGTTTAAATGCCCAGCCGCACCTGACCAAACCAAGCCAATTCTGACTGATGACTTTTTACCTAG
This sequence comes from Methylotenera sp., assembly GCA_031406605.1. Taxonomy (GTDB): domain Bacteria; phylum Pseudomonadota; class Gammaproteobacteria; order Burkholderiales; family Methylophilaceae; genus Methylotenera. Next base: position 32,754 of record JANOHT010000088.1, read on the forward strand.
CTTGTTATGCCAAAGCGTAGCCTTATCTGCCGGAGTGGCAAGATAGGGAACTTCTGCAGGTATCGTATCAAGCCTAGTTTTAAAGGCGAGAGGTAAGCTCATCATTGGGCAGTGAAAATCAAAATCACATGTGACTTGCGTCTCAGTGCCTTTTCTTGGTAAGAACGTGAAGTTTTTGGAGAGTGACTCAGCCAGCGACATGAGCTCTTGCGGTACCAATACAATAATCTTCGCCCCTAGTTTTTCAACCATCAAGGCGTAGCGACAAAACTGTATGAAGTCGCCTAAGCCTTGCTCGGCATAAAGAAAAATGGTCTTACCGTTTAAGTCAGCATCACCCAGCCATAATGGTTGGCTGAAATTGCGCACATATTGTTTTGCTTGTGCATCTGCCCAGCGGTATTCGTACAAACGCCAACCTTGTTCAAATTCACCGCGTAGTAATCTTAATAAACCTGAGTTGAACAACGCAGATATGAAATTCGGATTAATTGCGAGTGCCCGCTGAAAGCTTGCTTCAGCTTCATCAAACAACTTCATGCTTTGAAAAGCGGTGCCTCGGTTGTAGTGAGAGTCTGCGTAGTCAGGCTTCACCATAATTGCGCGATCTAAATGAGCAATCGCCTCCTTGATTTGGCGTTTATCAAGCAATGCTGCGCCATAGTTATTTAGCGCATCTGCATAGTTTTGATCTAGCCTTACCGCTTCTTTAAAATGCAATAGCGAAGCGTCTTTGTTGCCAAGCTGTTTGTAAGTAACACCGAGATTATTATGGGTACTGGCATCATTTGGATTTGCGTTTAATGCTTTTTTAAGAAGTTTTTCGGCTTCACTAAACTGATTTAGTTGTAAATGAATCGTACCCAGTAATGAAAGTACACGGGCATGCTGGGTTTGGTTGGGCTGAGGCTGGCTTAATATCGCCTGATAGATAGCTGCTGCTTCAGCTAGCTTGCCCGTCTGATGAAGTTTCAGACCATCGGATATTTGATACGTATTAGCTGATTGTGATTTTGAAACCGCCGTTGCAGACAACATTTTTGCCAACAACGGCGAAGCTTTTGCTTTCTTTTTCATGAACTAAAGTAAAGCGGCTAAATTTATTTTCCGCCAACTAAAGATTTAACTGCACTTACTAGGTCGCCAGGCATCACAATAATCTTGCTGTTTTCAGAAGATGACATTTTTTGCAGCGCGGTAATATAGCGGTCACCTAATAAGAACATCGCAGAAGCATTATTTTCTTTGACCGCTTCAGTAATGAATTTGATTGATTCAGAAGAGGCTTTAGCTGCCACCATTTGCGCTTCAGCATCTTTACGTGCAGCTTCTAATCGTGCTTCGGCATTTAAAATTAATGATTGTTTTGCACCTTCAGCTTCGGTTACTACGGCCACGCGCTCACGTTCAGCAGCAGCTTGTCGTTCCATCGCATCTTGCATGTTAGGTGAAGGTTTAATATCTTGTATTTCAACAGATTTTACGGTTAATCCCCAATCAAGCGCTTCGTCTGCAATTGCTGCTTTTAGCTCGGCTTTAATACGGTCACGTGATGTAAGGGCATGGTTTAATTCCATTCCGCCAATAATAGAACGTAAATTAGTTTGCACCATATTACGCATGGCCTCACGGAAATTTTCAATCCCATATACTGCGCGTTCAATATTGCTTACTTTAATAAATGCAACCGCATTGGCTAAAATCACTGCGTTATCTGCAGTAATAACTTCTTGTTGTGGAATTTCTAAAATAATATCTTTAGTTGTCACTTTGTAACTTACTTTAGTAAACACAGGGTTAATTACATGCAGCCCCGGTGAAAGTACGCCAGCAAATTTACCTAAGCGTTCTACTACCCATTCTTCGCCTTGCGGTACGATACGAACGCCTTTAAAAATGGCAACAATTACTAAAAATATGAGTATTAAGCTAAATTCGGTCATGTATATTTCCCTAAAAATCTTTATTAAAAAATTAATACAGTGCTATCTTAAAACGCTAGCTAAGCGAAGCAATTTCAATCCGCAGTGCATTACCTTCAACTGCAACCACGCGTGCATTGCTTCCAGTTTCTATTGTTTGATTAGCGACGGCTACCCATTCGCGGCTACCCATCAGCCCTTGTGTAAAACGAATTTTACCATTTTGTGTTGCACTGCAGGTTTCGGTCACGGTGCCTACACGGCCAATCTCCTCACCTTGCGCTTGGCCTACGCGTGAATGGGTTTCAGTCTTTTTGTAATTGAATTTCCATATTGCCAAAGAGCCCAACGACAGCACGGCATACATTGCAAATTGCACGGCTTGCGGTAGATTAGGAAATAGCATCATGGCGACCGCAACACACAGTCCAGCTACACCAAACCATAGCACGTAAAACGTGCCTGTTGCCATTTCCACCGCTAATAATACTAGGCCTAATGCGCCCCAAATCCACATTGGTTCAATCATCTATAACCTTTTTCGTTAATGATATTAATATCAGCAATAATCTTAGCACTTTTTAGTTAAATCAAATGTTTTTTGCTAATGCGGGTTTTAGAGCGAAAAAGTAGCCAATATCATGTAAATGGTAGAGAATTGAAAGAAAAGCAAAAACAATCAATTTGGGAAAATATATTCTTTAAAATGAATAAAGATAATAGTTAACAAAGGAGCTTTTATTAGCCATGAATGCACAAAAACTAACGATCCCTTGCGACCGTGATGAGCGTTTGCATTATATTAAGCGTCATTTTCCTATGGCTAAAGGGTCAGATTTAGAGCACGAATGGGCTGGCGGACGACTTAACGCCCTAAAAAAACTCAATAGTATTGATGCTGCAGCTTATGACAGAAACCATAATTTCTTGAATGGTGCAGTGACGCATTTGTCACCCTATTTACGCCATGGGTGCCTTACGCTTAATGAAACATTTGACTCCGTAAAAAAACGTTTTGGCGCTGATGCTGAAAAACTGCTTTTTCAGTTTGCCTGGCGTGATTACTGGAGGCAAGTTTGGTTTGCTGAAGGTGATGCCATTTACAGTGAGATGGAGCCACCCAAAGTCGCGATTGGTCATGCGCCTTTAAATGAGTTTGTGACACAAGGTAAGACTGGCTTGCCCTGTATGGACAGCTTTGTAAAAGACTTGCTCACAACCGGTTATATGCATAACCATGCGCGCATGTGGTTTGCCAGTTATGTGGTACATCACCTAAAAATGGATTGGCGTGCCGCCGCTGATTGGTTTGAGCACCACCTATTGGACGGTGATATCGCAAGTAATCATCTTTCATGGCAATGGGTCACTTCTACTTTTAGTTCCAAACCTTATTATTTCAATAAAGAAAGTTTAGCGCGTTATACAGGTGAAAAATATTGCAGCAATTGCGAGGCTAAGTGCCCATTTGATGCGAGTTATGAGGTGCTCAATGATAGGCTGTTTAATCAAACCTTGGTACCCGTCGCCAGACAATATACGCTTACATCCTTGCCTAAAAATGCAGTCTCCGGCTTTCCAACCAAAGCGGTATTCGTGCATGATGAAATGCTCTCTGCTGCACATGCCTTGCTGAAGCAACCTTTTCCTAAGTTTTTTGTATTTGACCCAAAAATTCACGGTGATTGGTCGCTTAACCGATTGCAGTTTATGGCGGATTGCTTGAGTGAGATGGAAGAAGTAGAAGTTTGGATGGGCGATACTTATGAAGTGTTAATGAGTAAAGGGGTGGGGCAGGTGCTGACGCAAGATACGCCCAATCTTAAAGTTAAAGCGTTATTGGCCCCATTTATACCTAGATGGGAACCTGTGGCTAAACTTACTGATGTTGTCATCAGTGAAAAACGATTAAAGCGGTTTTCTCGATATTGGGAGAAGGTCGGGCCAGTAGTATTAGGTGATGCCGATTATCGGAAACCATAAGTTATAATAAAAGTTAAGTTATAATAAAAATTAATTTTTAAGGGGGCCTGATGATCTTTTGGATAGTGGTTGCAGTGATAGTGTTGTATGTGGTGATAACGTATAACAGCCTAGTGAGTATTAAAAATAACGTAGAAAAAGCGTGGGCAAACATTGATGTGTTACTTAAGCAGCGCAATGATGAGTTGCCAAAACTGATTGATACCTGCAAAGCGTATATGGCGCACGAATCACAAACTTTAGAAAGCGTGATTCAAGCGCGCATGGGTGTGGATGCTGCACGTCAAATGCATGACATTACGGGTTTAAGTAAGGCGGAGGCTGGCTTGCAGGCGAGTTTGGGCGGTCTGTTTGCAGTGGCAGAAAACTACCCAGATTTAAAGGCGAACCAAACTTTTATTAACTTGCAAAGCCGCATCACAGGATTAGAGAACCAGATTGCCGACCGCCGTGAGTTTTACAACGACTCTGTCAATAACAACAATGTACGTATTCAGCAGTTTCCAGACATGATAGTCGCTGGTTTATTCAATTTTAAACGTGCCGAAATGTTACGATTTTCTTCTGCAGAATTACAAGATGTTGACGTAAGCTCACGTTTTAATGCTTAATTTTTAGCTGCATATTTTTCTCAGATGTTTCAAAGGCTCTCTAGCCATATTGTCGACTTGATCGCGGCTGGCGTTTACGTTTGGGTATTTTTTGCCGCTTATTTCATGGCTTTTGGTCAGGCAGATCGGTCAACTTGGCACTTAATCATAAGCTGTGCAATGCTTGTCAGTTTGTTTGCATTAGCGTTTAATTACTGGCGTTTCCTTAAAATTACCGAAGCGCCAATTTCCTCAATTGCCGCTGCAGCCCAAGGTTACATCGAGTTGCACGGTGCTGCGTCTACACTCAAGCCTCTTAAAACACCTTTTCATAGCATTCCTTGCGTTTGGTACCGTGCTTGGGTATTTGCGGACCGACATGAAGATGCGGACTCAAATAAAATCACTGATACTAGGCTTTTAGAGTATGTTGAAAGCGATCAATCGTTTCTGCTGCAAGATAGCTCCGGTAGTTGCATGGTTAACCCAAAAGGTGCAGAGATTATTTACAGCGAGAAGCGCACACAACATAAAAATGAGCATCGTTATGTGGAAGAGTATTTACCTGCGGGCAAGCGTTTATATGTGCTTGGTCATTTAGATACGCGGCATGAATACAATACTGCCGAAGCAATACAGCGAGATACAGGCGTATTGATAACCTCATGGAAAACCAATCCAGCAAAACTGTTGCTACGTTTTGATCACGACCGAAATGGTCACATAGACATGGATGAATGGGAAAGAGCAAGAGCCGAGGCGCGGCATGAAGTAGAAGTGCATCATCAAATGCGCGCGCATACCGAGATGTACACGTTAGCGAAGCCTGCTAAGGGTCAATTATTTCTCATTTCTGCGCTTTCACCACAAGCGCTGCGGGGTCGTTATGAATATTGGAGCTGGGTGCATTTAGGTGCACTGGTTTTGTTGCTGATGGCTTATGTTAAATTGGCATAGATTACAAAACTAAATAGTAACTTAAACAGTATCTTGGGTTATGTAAGGCTTCGCCATTCATACGTAAACCCGCTGTGGTAAAATCACGGCTATATGAATACTGTAAACACCCCACCCCAAAAGCAAGCGCGAGAGCTGGCAAAATCCTTCGACCCAAAAACCATAGAAAGTCACTGGTATCAATTTTGGGAGAGTAACGGCTATTATGCGGCCGGCTTAAATCCTGAAATTAAAGATAACTTCTGCATTTTATTGCCACCGCCCAATGTGACGGGCACTTTACATATGGGCCATGGTTTCAATCAAACCCTAATGGATGCGTTGACACGTTATCATCGTATGTGCGGTGACAATACTTTATGGCAGCCAGGCACAGACCATGCCGGTATCGCGACACAAATCGTTGTAGAGCGCCAGTTGGATGCGCAGGGCGTTTCGCGTCATGACTTGGGTCGCGAAAAGTTCCTGGAAAAAGTCTGGGAATGGAAAGAGTATTCGGGCGGTACCATCACCAAACAAATGCGTCGCTTGGGCACGTCACCAGACTGGAGCCGTGAGCGCTTCACGATGGATGAAGGTTTGAACAAAACGGTGACAGAAACTTTTGTGCGCTTGTACAACGAAGGTTTGATTTATCGCGGTAAGCGTTTGGTGAACTGGGATGTTAAGTTAGGCACAGCTGTTTCAGATTTAGAAGTGGTGCAGGAAGAAGAAGATGGCTTCATGTGGCATATCAACTATCCATTGGTTGAGCCAGATACGGTAAAAGGTTTGACGCATTTAGAAGTAGCAACCACCCGTCCAGAGACTATGTTGGGTGACGTGGCTGTTATGATACATCCTGACGATGTGCGCTATAACCACTTAAAAGGTAAGTTGGTAAGTATTCCATTGTGCAATCGCAATATTAAAATAATTACAGATGATTACGTAGATCCAACTTTTGGAACAGGGGCAGTTAAGGTAACGCCAGCACATGATTTTAACGATAATGCCGTAGCAAAGCGGCATAACATTGAGCCAATAAACATATTAACTCTTGATGGAAAGATAATTAATAATTTTGTTCAGGCTGGTGGCGAGTTGGAGTTTAACTATATTGCTGAATTGCCTACTGGAGGAAAAATTGGTGGTGTACATAGCATTAATCCATTGGCAACAGACATAGGAATTCCAGCGGCTTACCAAGGAAAAGATCGCTTCGAAGCGCGAAAATTAATCGTCGCTGACTTAGAAGCACAAGGCTATTTAGTCAAAACTGAAAAACATAAACTCAAAGTACCACGCGGCGACCGTACCGGAGTTGTAATTGAACCAATGCTTACCGACCAATGGTTTGTTGCAATGAGCGAGCCAGCAGCTGATGGCAAAAGCATTACGCAAAAAGCATTGGATGTTGTATCCAGTGGTGAAATTAAGTTCTACCCAGAAAACTGGGTGAATACTTACAACCAATGGTTAAATAATATTCAAGACTGGTGTATTTCTCGTCAACTGTGGTGGGGGCATCAAATCCCAGCTTGGTACAGCGATAGCGGCAAAATCTATGTAGCGCATGATGAAGCTGAAGCAAAAGCTTTGGCGGCAAGTGACGGTTACACAGGTAATTTAAAACGCGACAATGATGTGTTAGATACCTGGTATTCATCTGCATTGTGGCCATTCTCTACATTAGATTGGACAGGCGATAAAGCCAAAGACGACGCCAATGCTGCCTTACAGCAATATTTGCCTTCAAGCGTGCTAGTCACAGGCTTCGATATCATCTTCTTCTGGGTGGCGCGTATGGTCATGATGACTACCCACATCACTGGCAAGATTCCCTTCAAGCATGTTTATGTGCATGGCCTGATTCGCGATGCTGAAGGCCAGAAGATGAGTAAATCTAAAGGCAATGTGCTCGACCCGATTGATTTGATCGACGGTATTAGCTTGGATGAATTAATCAAAAAACGTACCACTGGTTTGATGAACCCGAAACAAGCTGAACAGATTGAAAAGCGTACGCGCAAAGAGTTTCCAGAGGGTATTGCTGCTTATGGTACGGATGCTTTACGTTTCACCTTCGCTGCTTTAGCAAGCCCTGGGCGCGACATCAAGTTTGATCTGCAACGCTGTGATGGCTACCGTAATTTCTGTAATAAATTATGGAACGCAACGCGTTTTGTGTTGATGAATACAGAAGGCCAAGACAACGGGCTGGAAGAGTGCAGCACCCAGCCCGAAGGTTATTTGAGCTTCTCGCAAGCGGATCGCTGGATAGTTTCACAATTGCAGCGAACAGAAGCTGAAGTTGAAAAAGCATTTATTGACTACCGTTTTGACTTAGCTGCAAAAGCTATTTATGAGTTTGTGTGGGATCAATATTGTGATTGGTATTTAGAGCTGGCAAAAGTACAAGTTCAACAAGGTAGTGATGCAGAAAAGCGCGCTACTCGTCGCACATTGCTTAGAGTGTTAGAAACGATATTACGTTTAGCACATCCGATTATGCCGTTTATCACCGAGGAGATTTGGCAAACTATCGGGCCTATGTCTGGACGTAATGGCCCAAGTATCATGCTTGAAAAATATCCACAGTCTCAGCCAAGCAAGATTGATGAAGCTGCTGAATCATGGGTAGCATTGTTGAAACAAGCCGTAGATGCATGCCGCAGCTTACGTGGTGAAATGAGTATCTCACCTGCAGCACGCGTACCTTTGATCGCATCAGGCGATGCAGAACAATTAGCACTTTATGCACCGTATTTGAAAGCACTCGCTAAATTGGAAGATGTCACTATTGTGGCTGAATTACCGGAAGCGGATGCACCGGTGATGTTGGTAAACGACTTTAAACTCATGCTAAAAGTAGAGATTGATGTGGCCGCTGAGAAAGAGCGTTTGGGCAAAGAAATTGCGAGATTAGAGAGTGAAATCAGCAAGGCAAACGCTAAGCTCAATAACGAAAGCTTTGTAGCAAGGGCGCCAGCAGCCGTGGTTGAGCAGGAAAAAGCACGGGTAGCTGATTTTGGCGCTAGTGTAGAAAAGCTCAATGCACAGCTAGCCAAACTTAAATAATAATAGTGTTTGAATGATTAAAACTTCAATCCTCACTACCGTCATTCCGTCGAATGACGGAATCCAGGACGCTTAATACTAATTACTTATCAAATAATGAGTCATTCGTGAGTGCCACCTTCGCTGGTATGACGTTATTTTTGAGATTGGCTAAAAATATAAATGCTTTAGATTTTAAAAGGCGGATTCAATATTGTTGAATCTGCCTTTTTTATGTTTATTTTTGCAATGAAACTGTCGCGGATGTTCCACAACGATGACAGAATTTAACGAATGCATTTTTGCGTGATTCGCATTTTTGGCAATAATCGTGCAAGCCTATACCGCAATGCGGGCAAAAATCATTGGTTACATCTTTAAGGTCTACACTGCGCTCACAGCCTGGGCATACACTTTTTGCCAGCCTTGCCAATGCAGTGTCATAACTTAATTCTTCGCGGCGTTGTAAATCTGGCATTTGTTCTGCAAGCTTCTGTTTTTCCAGATATTTATTGAGTGAGATGATTGCTTGTCGGCCAATGATTACGGTAATAAGAATGCCAACAATATAGCGAACATAACCGCCGTAGCTCGGTAAGTAGGGTACTAATTCTACAAAAAACGCAAACAACGCAAAATAGATAAAGCCCCATACAAACGGCCAGTATTGGGTTTTGCGTTTTTTTACAAAAAGCCAGCCTGCTAAACCTAACAAAGGCAATGTGAGCGCTAACCGGTATAAAAATACGTGGATTTCTTGACTACGCTGCTTATCACTTAGTTTTTTCTGGGCGGCAGCCTCAAGCGCGTACAGTTTATCTTTTAGTTTTTGCTCGGTTTGTGCTGCTTCATTGGCTTGTTCTGTAAGCGCATCCATTTCCGTCATTACGCTGCGTTCGGCAGATTTAAGGCCATCCAGCGCTTTAGTGCGAGAAATCAATTCACCGTCTTGGCTAGATTGCTCGGTAACGTGGCGTGTAGCTAACCAATTATTAAAAGTATCGTGTGCAGTGTTGTAATCAGTGCGGGCAGTATTTAGTTTAAGTTGCGCCTGGTTGATTTTCTCGTTGATGTCGTCACGTATTCGTGTGGATTCTTTAAGATTACTGCGCAACGGTTCTGCAGCGGCTTTATCGATAAAGTCTTCAGTAGTGTAATAATGTTCAACCTGCGGTAAATCACCAATGACAGCGCTGCCAAGCCCGATCAAAAAGCTGGCAAAAATGAAGGCAATTAACCATAGACCACGGTTAAACCATTTTTCTGAAAGTCTTAAGCCTTTACTCATGATATAACCCTTTTTATTAGTATGATTTTTAGCTGAAATCAGGCTAGATGAATAAATTCACGTCTGACTCACCTGCAAACTGAAAGAAAGTTGCGGCGCCACCAAATTCAATACCATCAATAAAATCGGTAGATTTGAAATCGAATAAATCGACGGTCATTTGGCATGCGATGAATTTAACGCCACTTTCTAAACAAGCTGTGCGGAGGTCTTCGATGGATGCCACGCCTTTATTGGCAATCTTTTGCTTCATCATCATAGTCGCCATGCTTTCCATACCAGGTAACATTTGTACAAAGTTGGGCATGGGAACTGGCATCGGCATCGCTGGATTGCCTAGTGGGGAGACTTTTAAATCACTTAAATCTTTTTTGAGCAGGGTGAGGCCGTAAAAGGTAAAAAATATTTGTACGTCATAATCAAGCGCGGCGGCGGTTGAAGCTAAAATAAAAGGCGGGTATGCCCAATCCAGCGTACCTTTGGAGGCAATTAGTGCCAGTTTTTTAGCCATTTTTCATCTAGCCTATCGCTTAATGGCCTATTAAAACCTAGCTAACGCGCTTTTTGATGTAAAAAGTATATGAAATATCATTCTCATCTAGTTGCAACAGTTCATGGCCTGTCTGTGCGCAAAATGCATTAAAATCCTTTACTGAGCCTGGGTCAGTTGAGATGACTTTTAGAATTTGAGCGCCACCAATTTCACTTAAGCCTTTTTTACAGCGCAAAATCGGTAAAGGGCAGTTTAGGCCGGTTGCATCAACTTCTTTATCAAATTCCATTATTTTTTGACTCCTTCATTTTTGGGAACAAACGTATAGCCAGCTTTTCCCCAAGCCAATATGCCGCCAGTTAAGTTGTATACATTTTTACAGCCTTTGCTTGAGGCAAACTCAGCTGCATGTGCTGAACGTATGCCGCTATGACAATAAAACACGATATTTTCAACCTTGGTGAGGGGCTCATATTGCACAGGCAACATGGCTAAAGGAATATGCACAGCACTTGCGATAATTCCGCGCGCGACTTCATCTTCGTTGCGTACATCTACTAATAATAATGACTGGGAAGCCATCATGTCGAATAACTCTTTTGCTTGAATCTCGTTGTACGTGCTCATTAATAATGCACCTAAATTAACCAGCTTAAATAATAGCAATTTTGAGTGTTTACCGCACTAACAATGTACGATGCTGGAAGTTTGCGTCAGGCTTGTTGCTAAGTTAACCCTGCTGCACTTCCTCTGGCACTCCGCATATTCGATTCGCAGGTACAGCTAAATCAATCATTTTAGGTTTAGGTAAGTTTAAATTATTCATCATTTCAATGAACTCATCCCTTGATTTACCAGCCAGTCTTGCATTAGTAGTTTTTTCTTGGGCTACACAGCTAACTCTGCGGCCATTGTAGTCATGTCCTGGGTAAATCAAAGTCTCGCCCACTTGGGAAAAAATCTTACTATGAATGTGATCAAACAAAGCGCCAGCATCGCCGCCCTGAAAATCTGTGCGGCCACAACCGTTAATGAGTAGCGCATCACCAGTGAATATCCGGTCATTCCATAAGTATGAAAGGCTTCCGACGGTGTGACCGGGTGTCGCTATTATCTGTATTTTCTGATCGCCAAAATACAAAATATCTCCATCCTTCAACTGTAAGTCTGCTGTCGTAGCACCGCATTGATAACTTACTCCAGTTTTAACGCCAAGTCGCTGTCTTAACAACCCGCTGGCGGTGATGTGGTCAGCATGCACGTGTGTTTCTAATGAGTATTTAAGTCGGCAATTGAGGTTGTTTAATAATTCAATATAATCATCGATATGGCTATCCACAGGGTCAATTAATACCGCTTCATGCGACACTTCATCCACAATTAAATAGGTCAAAGTAGATGATGCTTCATCAAACATTTGCTTAAACATAATAAAGTCTCCCAAAAATAATCAAATTACATTGTTTTATAGTATATATTAAAATATAATATAAAAATATTAATTAATGTGAATTTTAAGCTAGCGAAATTGAATGATGACTCAAACTAACGTGGTGAATTTTGATGAGCTTCGTGCTTCTGCAGACAAAGCGTGTAGCTTGATGAGGGTGATGGCTAATGCAGATCGCCTCATGTTGCTATGCGCATTATCACAAGGTGAAAAGTCTGTGGGCGAACTCGAGACTGTATTGCAGATATTTCAACCTACACTATCACAGCAGCTAACTGTATTACGAGAAGCGCAATTAGTAAAAACTCGACGAGAGGGTAAGAGTATCTATTACAGTATCTCAAGCCAGTCAGCTATGGCAGTGATGCAGGTGTTACATCAGGAAATATGTCAAAGTGAGATAAAGGAATATAGCAATGTCAGTACAAATCACTAAGAAATCCGAAGAGTTCAGCATTTCCCCTCAACTTAACTTAGAGGAAATAAGCGAAGTCGCTAAGCTGGGATTTAAGACCATCATCAATAATCGGCCAGATGGCGAAGGCGGCGCAAGTCAGCCTACAAGTGAGCAGATTCGTCTTGCAGCCGAAAAACTGGGTTTGGCCTATTTTTATATTCCAGTCATACCGAGCAATATTCAAGCGGAACAAATTAAAGTGTTTAGTCTGGCTTATGCAAACGCGGCAAAGCCAATACTAGGGTTTTGCAAAACTGGTAATCGTGCGTCACGCATGCTGGAACTTTTAAATACCAAGCCAGCAACTTATAGCGGAGGCTTACTCACTTAGCTGAAAAGTAAATGCCTAATTACGCGGTTATGGCACTGGTGTAAATCCAATACCAAATAATGAAAGTGATTGAAATCACTCAGTGATCCTTAGCCACTCACTATTTTAAGAGAAGCACTCATGTCGATATCACAAAGAACAACAGCAAAATATGATGTACTGATCATAGGCGGCGGTGCAGCCGGTTGTGGTGTCGCCGCTAGCCTGCTCAAGCGGAATAAAAATCTAAATATCGCTATTATTGAACCCGCTTCTAAGCATTATTACCAACCAGCATGGACACTAGTCGGTGCGGGTGAATTTGATATTGCCAAAACCGAGCGCAACATGGGCGATTGCATTCCGAATGGCATTAGTTGGTTACAAGCAGCAGCAACAGAATTTAATCCAGAAAAAAACACAGTACAGACAGATAAGCTGGGATTGGTTCAATACCAACAACTTATTGTGGCGGCTGGCTTAAAAATGACTTGGCAGGCAATTAAGGGGTTGTCTGAAACTTTAGGTCAGAACGGCGTGACATCTAACTACCGTTTTGACTTAGCGCCTTATACCTGGCAGCTCGTTAAAAACCTAAAATCAGGAGCGGCGCTTTTCACGCAACCACCCATGCCAATCAAATGCGCCGGTGCACCCCAAAAAGCCATGTATCTCTCATGCTCACACTGGGAAGATAGCAATGCACTGCAAAATATTAAGGTTGATTTTAACAACGCGGGGAATGCGTTATTTGGTGTTAAAGATTATGTAGCACCATTGATGCAGTATGTGAAGCGCTATAACGCTAACTTAAGCTTTAATAGTAATTTGGTTGAAGTGGATGGGCCTGGCAAAAAGGCTTGGTTCGACATTAAAGATACTGATGGAAATGTAACCAGAGTTGAAAAAAGCTTTGATATGTTGCATGTTGTGCCGCCACAATGTGCGCCAGATTTTATTAAAACCAGTCCTTTGGCAAATGCTGATGGTTGGGTAGAGGTAAACCAAACCACTTTGCAACACACTCGCTATCTAAATATATTTAGCTTGGGTGATGTCTGCTCATCCCCTAATGCTAAAACTGCTGCAGCGGTAAGAAAACAAGTCATCGTGGTAGCAAAAAATATTATCGCGTTGCGTGCAGGATTAGTGCTGAATGCAAAATATGATGGGTATGGTTCATGCCCGTTAACGGTAGAAAAAGGGAAAATTATTCTCGCTGAATTTGGTTTTGGTGGAAAACTTTCGCCTACTTTCCCATTCGATTCTACTGTGCCGAGAAAATCAGCATGGCTACTCAAAAAACATATCTTACCTTGGGTGTATTGGAACTTCATGCTTAAAGGGCGAGAATGGTTAGCAAGGTGTAAGGCATGCTAGACCCATTAATTATCAGTGTCATGATTGGCGTCATGATTGGGCTAGTGATGGCAATGACAGGTGCTGGCGGGTCTATATTAGCGGTACCAGTATTGGCATTTTGTTTAAATATATCTATGGCGCAAGCAGCGCCTATTGCACTTTTAGCGGTGATGCTCGCTTCTTTAATAGGCGCTGCGCAAGGACTTTATGCAGGGACTGTACGCTATAAAACTGCGTTACTCATTACCGCGTTCGGCATTGTCTTTGCACCAATAGGTGTGTGGTTGGCAAAGCTTGCCTCCAACCAGTTACTCAGTGCAATTTTTGCTATTGTATTAGCGTATGTGGCTTGGCAAATGTGGCAGCAAAGCACAAAAAACGCACAGGCTGATGAAAATAAGCCCACACCAGCATGTATGATAAATCCAGCAACATCACGATTATTTTGGACTGCACCTTGTACCAGAAAATTAGTAACGACAGGCAGCATCGCAGGCTTGTTATCAGGCTTGCTGGGCGTAGGTGGTGGGTTTGTCGTAGTACCAAGCTTACTAAAAGTGAGTAACTTCAATATGCAAACCATTGTTGCGACTTCATTAATGGCAATCGCCTTGGTATCACTAGCAAGTGTTTCAACCTATTTATTCCATGGTGAAATTGACTGGAAAATTGCAATTCCATTTGTAATTAGCACAATGTTAAGCATGTTGATTTTTAGAAGTGTAAGTCATAAAGTATCGGCTAATATTATTCAGCGCGGCTTTGCATTACTCGCGCTACTCGCCGCCAGTTCATTGCTAATAAAGTAATTATTCACTTAAGTGAGTATTGGTGATGAAAACGGATATTGAGGTCTCAAATTAGTATTTAAACAAATTCAAAAATAAATAAATTGAAGCTTTTTACTGATGGTTGACTTAACACAAGGTGCTTGGTTGTTTAATCAGGCACTATCTGATTTCTAATGATTACGGAGAATAACAATGATTTCAGATAATAATCGTTACAGCAAACTTACTATCATTATGCATTGGCTAATGTTCATATTGATTGTTGCCGTATATGCCACTATCAATTTACGCGAGTTATACCCAAAAGGGAGTGACCCTCGTGAGGCATTGAAAGCGTTACATTTTATGCTCGGACTCACGGTGTTTTTATTGATATTTATTCGCCTTGCCGGTCGTGCAATTTCCACTACACCTAGCATTACCCCTACGCCGGCAGTGTGGGAAACGATTTCATCAAAAATAATGCATTTACTGCTTTATGGATTAATGATTGCAATGCCTATACTAGGTTGGTTAACGCTGAGTGCAGGAGGAAAGTCGATTCCATTTTTTGGATTAAGCCTTCCAGCATTGATTACGGAAAATAAGGATCTCGCCAAAACTTTCAAGGAAATTCATGAAATTTTCGGTACGGTTGGTTATTACATGATTGGATTACATGCATTGGCGGCGTTGTTTCACCACTATATTAAGCGGGATAACACACTCATTCGTATGCTTCCTGATTGCAGTAAAAAGATTTAGTTTTTGGTTAAGAACCGAATACTCTGTAATAGAAAAATGTCGATCGATATTACACAACTGAAATTAAAGTAAAACGCAATCACTTAGTTACGATAGAGTAATTTTTCAAACTCTTCTGCTGGAACAGGTTTGGAGAATAGATATCCTTGGCCGTAATCACAGCCAGCGCTGACTAATAAATCAAGTTGCTCTTTAGTTTCAATCCCCTCGGCAATCACTTTGATGCCAAGCTTGTGTGCCATGATGATAATGGCTTCGCACAGCACTAGGTCGCTTGACCCTGCGTGGATATTCGAAGTGAATGACTGATCAATTTTCACGTAATCAATATCAAATTTTCTCAGATAAGCTAGAGATGAGTAACCAGTTCCAAAGTCGTCAATGGCAATTTGTATTCCAGCATTTCTGAAAGCATTGAGTTGGTTGGTAACGGAATCTCTGGTATCTAGCAATAAGCCTTCGGTGATTTCAACAGCAATATTTCCCCCAGTAAGTCTTAGCGAAATTAAACGATCTATCCAGTTGATGCAGCTTTCACTAGCGCCTCAAAACTGTACTGGAGGTTTGTTTACACTGATCTGAAAGCTGGGGTGATGCAGTCTCCATTTTGTTACCTGACTTGCAGTCTCAGTAAATGCCCAGTTCCCAATATCAACAATCAAGCCAGTGTCTTCAGCAACAGGAATAAATTCAGCAGGACTGACTAGGCCCCACGATGGGTGCTGCCAACGAAAAATCTATGCAACAAGAGAGGAGGCTAAATCAGATAAAAGACACTACAGCGGGATAGGATTCAAACAAGCTGCTTTGTCACTCGGCAGTTGTTAGTGCTTCTCGAACCATTGCACTATCAACGTATTGTTCCATTCTTATGATTTTCCCACCCTTGAGCCTATAGAGGTGTGCAAAGGTGGCGGTCATTGCCTTGCCCGTTTCTCGGTAAGTGCCTGAATAGACGCCAAAGGCCGCAACTTGATCGCCATCGGCGAGATAGGTATGCACCTGCGCCCTATAATCTACCCACTCTGCAGCCAGCTTTTGGAACACGTTTGACATAATCGCCTCAGCACCAATATAGGTTCCAGCGTAGGGGAAACCTGCCGCCTCGGTCCATCTAGCATCAGGAGCCAAGGCAGCGAGCAGGTTTTTACCATTCTGTTCTGGCGGCCCTTCATAGGTTGCACGGATAATATCGAGATTGGTCGTCATGGCCATTAACCCCACTTCATTTCGCCAGTAGCAACTTTTGCGCCTATTTGTAGAGCGATGCCCATGCCAGCCTCTGGATAATGCTTGGTCATTGCCGCAATGAGATCGGCACTATTCGCAGCTTTAGCGAGCTCCTCTTCAAAAGCCAGAAGATAGTGCTTGGTATATGTAATCGCAGATACGTCGATCGCAGCACCTATATTCAAATGCCCAGGAATCACAACAACTGGTTTGTGTGCTGCCATAGCATCAAGAGTTTTAATCCATGCCGCACGTGCTTTAGCGCTATGGGTGTCGGCAGTCCATACGTGGACACCAGAGAAAACCATCACGCCACCAAAAATAGCGTTAAGTGAAGGTGCCCAGAGGTAGCGGCGATTTGCTAAACCATTGGCATTCATAATCTCAATAGCTTTGCCTTCCAAGTGAATTGCATGACCATCAAATTCTTCTGGCATTACAATGCCAGCTAAGGTTTGAGGGCCATTTTCCTTGAGTTGTGGTCCCCAAGTTGCCAGTTTCTTATCAACATTGGCTTTAATCGCCGCAATGGTTGCTGACGCAGCAATCACTTTCGCATTGGGGTATGCGGCTTTGATCGGCGCAAGGCTAAAGTAATAATCAGGGTCACTTTGGCTGATATAGATTGTAGTTAGTACTTTACCTGTGACTTTGATAGCTTCTACCAAAGCTTTACCATCGGAAAAGGTGAACCCTGCGTCGATAAGTAAGGCTTCCTTTTCACCTGTAATTAATACTGGCGCGCGAAAGAATCCATGCTCTCCAGCAGGAAAATGCTTCCAGCTCAGGCCTGTATTCGCAGCAAATACATTCTCGCTGCCTGTCATGGCCATCGCAACTCCTGTCGCGGCTAGAGTTTTAAGGACGTTACGTCTTGTTGTCATGATTTTCTCGCTTTCTATAAAGTTAAAATACACTACAAGTGAGCTAGCAGGTACTACATGCTGGTTCTGTTACATTTAGTTGGTTAATCAATGCCTGAGGATTCGCATATATTTCTCTCATATCCAGCTTCCAGCGCTTTGTACCCGAATCCGCGATAAAAGTTGGCACACCCTGCACGTTGAATGTCTTTAGAATAGCTTGCGCCCGGTTAATACGAGCGCGGGTGGCTTCGAAAAGAGCTGTGTCAGGACTCTCTACCATGAGGGCTGCCGCGTTCAGTTCGTGAGACTTCAAGATAGAAGCAAGCGTTGATAAATTGGTTATATCTTGCCCATCAACGAAACGCGCATGCTGTATTGCCTTGAGGGCTTCTAACTCTCTAGCAGGAGCTGTTAATGATACTGCTGTGAGTGCTAGCGTAGCTGGGCCGCTGTCGATCAATTGTTGGCGATCTCCCAGTACTAACTCGCGATAGCGATCACTAAAACTTTGTCCTGTAAAACTGACAATACGCTGATCATTGCTCCAAGCAAATGCAGCAAAGTCATCGTCCATTAATCTTGGCTGCCCGCCAGAAAAAAGGCCTGTTGGTAGCATTTCAATCACAATGTCTTGTTCATTTATGATGCTTGAAAGAGTCGGTGTAATGCCGTAGCACCAACCACATAATGGATCAAACAAATAGATAATGGTCTTTTTCATCACAATTCCTTTATTGATAAGATGCATTGTAAGCAAGGCTTATTGTTATTTATATACATACGTGGTATACATAATGTATGTTAAAGGCATACAATAAAATTGAGGCAGGATTGGGCGATATGGGGAACATGAGGCGCCTTGTTTATTTTGTTGCGGTTGTAGAGTCAGGCTCTTTTACAGCTGCTGCTGAACGTCTTGGTATTACTAAGGCGGTGGTCAGCCAACAAGTCGCCCGACTCGAGCAAGAGTTTCGAACTTCACTTCTGATTCGTACCACACGAAAAGTACAGGCCACCGAGGCTGGTTTATCTTTCTACCGACGTTGCACGCTCATTCTGCGTGATGCTGAGCATGCGTTCGATGAACTGGCGGAGGCTGTAGCCGAACCTTCTGGTGTATTAAGATTGACGGCTCCTTTCGACTACGGCATGAGTATTCTCGTCCCTGTAATCGTTGCATATACCCAACGCTATCCTAATTGCAAAGTAGATGCTGTTTTTAGCGATCAGACACTCGACATGATGTCGAGCAATATTGAACTTGCGATTCGTGTTGGCTGGCTGACAGAAGCAGGTTTGCAAGGTCGAAAAATTGGAACATTCCGACAACTGCTTGTCGCATCACCAAGTATGCAACCCAAGACTAAACTACTCCGCAGCCCAGAAGACATTGCTAACCTTCCGTTTGTCGCTAACTCTGCCTTGCGTGATCCGTTACGTTGGAATTTCTCGTTGACTGACGCTGAACACAGAAGTGTCAGTGTGCAAGCATCTATTTTTTTGGACGCTACACTTGCGGTACGTGAAGCTGTGCGTGAAGGTGCAGGACTTTCTGTACTGCCTGATTATGCAATTGCGGATGATCTCTCAACAGGTCGCTTGATTCAAGTGCTGCCGCAGTGGAGTCTACCTTCAGGTGGTATTCATGCGGTTTTTCCATCGGCACGCTTCCGTCCAGCTAAAGTTAGAGCCTTTGTTGACTTGTTGGTAAGCAAAGAGCAACAGCGATACGCTATTGGCGGGTCAACTCACATAAGTGTATGGCGTGCTGAATCGCTAAATGTAGAAGGCAAAGATTTGTAGACTTGGCCATCATCACTACAGATGATGGCCAGCTTACTACCGTTAAATCTTGATAAAGTTTGTCATGGCTAATGCCCCGAATGGAAGCTGCATCAATGGTCCACCAACATCGAGTGTGCCAAGATCAACAGGGAAATACCCGGTGGTTTCAAGTAGTTTGCGAACTTCGGCTTTTGCATCAGCATCATCTCCTGCATAGAACAGGGTGCGTTGTCCACCAGAAACTTCTGGTTGCGACAGCACCGTGGCATCCATATGGTTGAATGCTTTAATTACGCGTGCGCCTGGAACCAAATCACGGAATACCGCGCTCGAATATTTGTCACCGAGATCGATAGCCTTTATGCCGTAGGCAGCCAGCGGGTTGCTTGGGTCCTTGACATCTGGAGAATTTGGATCGATGAAAAGGACCGGATTGGTGCCGTCGATCACGATACGACTATTCCAGGCAGGCAAGCCGCCCAATAATGTTTCAAGTGCGACCCAAGGCACGGCCACTAACACGATATCCGCACTTGCAGCCTGTTCGATCGTACCAGCCGTGATGGTAGGCCCTAACTCAGCGACTAGTGTTGCCAAAGAAGCAGGCCCAGATCTGTTGGCGATTGTTGCTGAAAGACCTTTTTTTGCAAGTGCGCGAGCAACGTTAGAGCCGAGAGCACCAGAACCAATAATACCAATTTTCATTTCTTATTCCTCTTAGTAAACGGGGCGTATATATTCAAGTCGTCAGTACCCCTTAGCCCGACGGCTGCAGCATACCAATTCACTGGCATGCTGCATTAATGTTGATATGTAATTTACACAGTTACATATTACCGCCTCAAATCTTTCCAGCAGCTTTCAGTACTTTGCCTACTTTACGGATGCCTTCTTCCCCTATTCTTAGCGCATCATCGGTGGTATGAACCGAATAGTGTCCTGTAATCAAAGGATGTGGGTGCTTCGCTGCTGAGCCAAGCACAAAATTAACTGCGCCATGCGCTTGTACGGTCAATGGCGCAGGCTTTGAGTCAAAGATAGCGATTTCATTTGATAGCGTTTCACCTGAGACACCAATACTGCCTTCGTCGATTGCTAGCCAAAGCACATCGTGATTGGCGGGAGAATCGAAAGTCCAGCTCTCGCCATCTTCAAGTCGTACATGCAAATAGGTAATTGGCGATATTTGTGGCAAAGGACTTTTGACACCTTGGTGTTCACCAATAATCACTCTTGCAGGGCCAACCTTGGGTATCTCATTTGGCTCAATGTATAGACTCTCAGGAGCGGCGTTTTCAAGTGATGCTGGAAGCGTAAGCCAAAGTTGAAATCCCTTGATACGCGATTCTGCCTTAGCTGCTGGACTTGCCGTGTGCCATACGCCACCGCCAGCTTGCATCCATTCGACAGTGCCCGCTGTCAGCAGGCCAGCTTTACCAGTTGAATCCTCATATTCGATATTACCTTCAAAAATGGTGGTAACAGTCACGATGCCAGAATGTGGATGATAGCCAAATACATTGCTTCGGCTGGCATCCATATCAAACATATCCAGAAACACGAATGGCTTGATGAGCTCACCCAAATCGCCTGGGCTCACCAGTCTTGTTACTGGCCCATGCTGATGACCTTTAGTCCGGTGGGTAATTTTACGTTCGTTCAAGGGGTTTGCTTTTTGAGCTAAATTTTGCATTTCTATCACTCCATATTTAGCGGTGGTATCTAGATAAAACCGCTTTATTAGAATTAAAAATTTGTTTAAAAGTATTTACGGGGATTGAACTGATAATGACGCAACCAGAACACAACAAGATTTAAAACCAGCAAAACTAAGGCAGGTGTTGGATTGTCATGCAAAATAAACAAATGGACGAGTGTTGCGAAAAACATCGTTATTGCTAACCAAAGTGCGCCGTATGCAGCGAATCTTGGTGTCAGTAAAGCAATAGCACCAATAATTTCTACAATCGCTGTTATATAACGTAACCATTGACCTAGGCCAATCAGATTAAATTCTTGGACTAACATAGGTACAGAAGCCAGCTTGGCTCCCGCAGCCGCTAAAAATGCCAAGGCTAGTAAAACCTGTAATGTCCAAGCACTGATATTTTTTGCTTTGCTTGGTTGGAATGCAATAGAAGCACCGGTCATGATAAACATCCTATTTAAATTAATATAATTCGCTCTGCGAATATTTTGGGATTAATAGTTAAACGAACTGAGGTCAGGCGATTTGCTTGATAGCTTCGACCAACTGAGTCTCAGCCGAATGCATCGCTCCTTTTACGGCTTCTTCGCCCATAGCAACACCTTCGGCACGAATGATGGAAACGTCATGCAAACCTATAAATCCTAGGATTGATTTAAGATAGGTTTCTTGATGATCCATCACTTGCATCGGCCCAAAGCTATAAATGCCGCCACGGGAAGATACAATGATGACTTTTTTACCTAACGGCAAAAGACTTTCTGGCCCTGAAGTACCGTATTTGAATGTGCGACCCGCACGAGTAATATGATCTATCCATGCCTTTAGGGATGAAGGAATACCGAAATTCCACATTGGCGCACCAATCACAATCACATCCGCTACGAATAGCTCATCGATTACCATATCCGATAGTTTTAATGCTTCATTTAGCACTTCATTACGCTGCTCAGGTGGCGTAAAAAAAGCACCTATAGTAATACCACTCAAATGCGGCAAAGGCGATGTTCCTAGATCTCTAGTCACAATCTTGGTGTCTGGGTGATTTGCTTTGAGTTCAGCCAGAACTTTTGCAGTGAGTTTGCGCGATACAGAATGATCGCCAAGCGGGCTGCTATCTATATGTAAAACAGAATATGACATCTTATTTCTTTCATTAGTATTAAAAAGTAACTAGATACTATATAGTTACTAAATTGAAAACAAGAAGGCACTTTTTGTTTAGCTGGTTACATAAAGGTAAGTCATGCAAAATGATCTAAAAAATATAGATGACGATTCAACCCAGGATCACAGCAATTGCACATTTCGTGACCTTTTATCGCGACTGGGCGATAAATGGAGCATGCTGGTCATTGTGGCATTGGCAAAAGCAGACAATAATTGCTTGCGATTCTCTGAATTACAACGTGAAGTAAACGGTATTTCTCAAAGAATGCTCTCAACAACCTTGAAAAATTTTGAAAGAGACGGCATTGTTACCCGTCATCTTTACCCTGAAGTCCCGCCGCGAGTGGAATACACGCTAACAGAACGTGGTAAAGATTTTCTGGTGCCAGTAAAAGCGTTGGTTGATTGGCTTATGAGCGAATGGCCAAATATTGAATTATCTAGAAATAGCTATGATAGTAAAAACCAAAAAACATAAGCAATCATGACTGCTAGCTGAGATTTGGAAACATATAATATTACATTGAGGTTTTTATAAGTTTTGTGGCTAAACTTAACTGTAATAAACTGCTATTGTGAATTGGTACTACGACCATTTTCACAGTCATGCACGGCTTTTTTGAAACAATTTTAAGTGGCATTTCTAATAGCAGTAATTAGTAGCACTTTTAACAATGGTACGTTTTCAAGATGGGTGTCTGCAACTCAGGACTATATCCAAAGCTTCAGTTCTTAGCCAACCTTTAAATTTCAACGGACTTAAGTCTGAGTCAGCATAGAGTAGTGAAATCCGTAATTTGTTTTCTTGGTCAGCCATAATATTTCCTGTGATTGAATTCAAATAATACACAGAGTAATAAATGGATTTTATTTCTATCCACTTGTGCGTCCACCTGAAATAAAAAAACGACTTATGAATAAATTCGTAAGTCGTTGATTTTATTGGTGGCCGGGGACAGAATCGAACTGTCGACACGCGGATTTTCAATCCGCTGCTCTACCGACTGAGCTACCCGGCCGTGCTGCAATTTTTACTCATGCAAACTTCGGTAAATGTTTGCAAGCCGCGCATTATAGCAAACTT
>JANOHT010000120.1:0-6882 GCA_031406605.1 Methylotenera sp.
AAAGATGCAAAATCAACTGAGTCTGCTAAAAGTACAAGCTTTACCGCCTATGCTGTAAGCAACGATAACGATCAATTTAATCCAGAAACCTTGGCTAAAACACTAAAACAGCTGCAAGACCATAGCGCTGAACAAGATGTCAAACTGGCTGCATTAACACTACAGTTGCAAGCACTGACCGCGGACTCTGGCAGCGATGCCGAAGTAGCTGAAGCTTTTGATATTAAGCAGGACTCCATTAAATAAACTCCAATTCACTCTTAGTAGTAACTGCGATTATTCCTTGGAAGAGCCTAAACATTTATCGGGCTTTATTGTAGGTTTAATCACGGGAACTAAACTCGCTTAATAGTTGACTAAAATTGTAAGGTATTATAAAATTTAGTTAATTATTTAGGTACTACATAACGCATGAAACTCACCACCAAAGGAAGATTTGCCGTCACTGCAATGCTAGACCTTGCCATCAGCGAGGCGCAATATGGAGTTGGCTTTAAGCCTGTCACCCTTGCGGGCATCAGTGAGCGTCAAAGCATTTCTTTATCATATCTAGAACAGCTTTTCAGTCGCTTACGTCGACAAGGCTTGGTGAGTAGCGTACGTGGGCCAGGAGGCGGTTATAAACTGGCTAAAAACTATGCAGATATTTCGGTTGCAGAAATCATTAACGCGGTTGACGAGCAAATTGACGCCACACAGTGCGGTGGTAATGAAAACTGTCGTGATGAAGGTCGTTGCATGACCCACGATTTGTGGGCAACACTCAATAGTAAAATTTTAGATTATCTCGACGGCATTAGTCTGGCAGACATGGTGGCATCGCAAAATAGCGGTCAAAAAGTGTTGATTACGCCGCGCGCTTGTGGAAGCAATAGCAATAAAAATGGCGCATCAACCGCTGGTATTTCTGCAGAAGTCGTAGTCGCCTAGCCTAAAACTTAAGACATAAGATTACTGCTTAAAACTATGGCTAATGTGTATTTTGACCACAATGCAACAACCGCACTGGATAGTCGCGTATTAGAAGCAATGTTGCCGTGGATGCGTACACAAAGTGGCAATCCGACTAGCCGGCATATATATGGAAGATCAGCGCGCGATGCTGTGGAGCGTGCGAGAGCGCAAGTGGCTGAAGCCTGTGGTGCTTACAGTTCACAAGTTGTCTTTACAGCAAACGGTACTGAAGCGAATAATTTTGCAATCAAAGGCATGGCGCAACATAAGCCAACCGCACAAATTTTAACCAGCGCCATTGAGCATCCATGCGTGACACGACCAGCATTGTCTATGCAACAATTTGGTTATATAAGCCGTCAGATTGCTGTGGATGCAAACGGTAAAATAGATTTGGAAAAGTTAAAGCAACAACTTACAGGGCCAACTAGTTTAGTTTCGGTAATGTTAGCCAATAATGAGACTGGCGCAATACAAGAAATTGCAACAATGGCTGAAATGACACGAGCCGCCGGTGCTTTTATGCATACGGATGCAGTACAAGGACTAGGTAAAATACTGTTAAGTTTTTCGGATTTAAACGTGCATGCAATGACGGTTTCAAGTCATAAGATTAGTGGCCCGCAAGGTGCCGCAGCGCTCATCTTAGATAAACGGGTTGATATACATCCGCTGCTACATGGTGGCGGACAAGAAAAAGGTCTGCGTAGCGGTACAGAAAATGTGGCGGCAATTGTAGGGTTTGGTGTCGCTTGTGAATTAGCAACGGCGAGTCAGGCTAGCTATGCTGTTCATACACAGGCGTTGCGTGACCAGTTTGAATCAGGTCTTGCCAAGCTTTCGGCAAGACTTAATGTCACGATTTTTGGCAATAAAGTAGCGCGACTACCGAATACCAGCTTTTTCGCTATTGATAACATTGAAGGCGAAACCTTGGTCATGGCGTTGGATCGTAAAGGTTATGCCGTTGCAAGTGGCTCTGCCTGCTCTAGCGACAGCACTGAACCTAGCCATGTGTTACTGGCCATGGGTGTGGATAAAGATATGGCACGCGGTGCAGTGCGAGTAAGTTTTGGCATTAGTAATACTTCGGCAGAAGTCAGTGACTTTTTGGCCACATTGAATAATGAAGTATTGAGATTAAAACAATTAACCGCAATTGCAGCATAGAGCCGCAATGAATAAAACGTAAGAAGCAGCAAAGACTGCTCAAGGTAACCATTTATAAAATGCAAGGATGAGTAAAAGATGTCAGCAATAATAGAAATGCCTGTTAAAAAAGATTTATTTAACGCAAATGGTCACGCTAAAGATTTGCATAGCGAGTCGCATGGTCCTGGCATAGACATGCCACCGATTTATTTAGACTACTCTGCAACAACACCGGTAGATCCACGTGTGGCTGCAAAGATGATTCCATATCTTACTGAACATTATGGAAATGCCGCTTCACGTAGCCATCCTTATGGTTGGACAGCTGAAAAAGCGGTGGAAAATGCACGTGAAGAAGTCGCTAAATTAGTCGGTGCAGACCCCCGCGAAATCGTATGGACATCTGGCGCAACAGAATCTAACAACCTGGCCATCAAAGGTGCAGCAAACTTCTACAGCGGTAAAGGTAAACATATTATTACCATCGCCACTGAACATAAAGCAGTGATAGATGCAGTACGCGAACTTGAGCGCGTAGGTTTTACCGCGACTTATTTAGATCCGGAGCCAAATGGCCTGATTGATTTAGAGAAATTTAAAGCTGCGATTCGCCCAGATACGGTATTGGCTTCTGTGATGTTGGTGAACAATGAAATTGGTGTGATTCAAGACATCACTGCCATAGGTAATATCTGTCGTGAAAACAACGTGATTTTCCATGTAGATGCTGCACAAGCAACAGGTAAAGTGAAGATTGATTTAGAAAATCTGCCAGTTGACTTAATGAGTTTCAGTGCGCATAAAACTTATGGTCCCAAAGGTATTGGTGCATTGTACGTACGCCGTAAACCACGCATTCGCATTGAAGCACAAATGCACGGCGGTGGTCACGAGCGCGGCATGCGTTCTGGCACATTGGCTACCCACCAGATTGTGGGCATGGGTGAAGCATTTAGAATCGCACGTGAAGAGATGGATGTTGAAAATACACGTATACGCAAATTACGCGATAAACTTCTGCATGGCTTAGAAAACATGGAAGAAGTATACGTTAACGGTGATTTAGAGCATCGCGTACCGCATAACTTGAATATCAGTTTTAATTACGTTGAAGGTGAATCACTTATTATGGCGGTAAAAGGCATTGCCGTATCGAGCGGTTCTGCCTGTACCTCTGCCAGCTTGGAACCTAGCTATGTATTACGCGCTTTAGGCCGTAATGATGAATTAGCACACAGCTCTATACGTTTCTCGATTGGTCGCTTCACTACAGAAGAAGACGTGGATTACACGATTAATCTCATGAAAAGTAAAATAGGTAAATTAAGAGAATTATCGCCACTTTGGGAAATGTTTAAAGACGGAATTGATATTAGTAAGGTGCAGTGGGCTGCACATTAAAAAGCTACTCTTTACTTGCCTAGCGGCGTTGTCGAATTACTCGCTTAGAACACTAAGCGTCGCAATCCTCCGCCTCGCTAAACAAGCAAATAGCCAGCTTTTGTATTAAATAAATTTTAAGGAGTAAGTATCATGTCATATTCAGATAAAGTTTTAGATCACTATGAAAACCCGCGTAACGTGGGCACGTTGGATAAAAACGATCCAAATGTAGGAACAGGCATGGTCGGCGCGCCGGCTTGCGGCGACGTAATGAAGCTGATGATTAAGGTAAATGATAGCGGCATTATTGAAGACGCTAAATTCAAAACCTATGGTTGCGGTTCAGCAATTGCGTCTAGCTCATTAGTGACAGAGTGGTTGAAAGGCAAAACCATTGATGAAGCCTATGCAATTAAAAACTCAGCAATTGCAGAAGAATTAGCATTACCGCCAGTTAAAATTCACTGCTCAGTATTAGCAGAAGATGCGATTAAAGCGGCTGTTGCTGACATTAAAGCAAAACAATTAGCGAAAGAGACTGCGTAATCTATGGCAATCACCTTAACTCAAACCGCTGCAAACCGGGTTGAAACATTCCTTGCCAATCGTGGCAAAGGCGTTGGACTACGCTTGGGTGTTAAAACTACAGGTTGCTCTGGCATGGCTTATACTTTGGAATTTGTAGATGAGCTCAATGCGGAAGATACTGCATTTGAAAGCCATGGCGTTAAAATTATCGTTGATCCTAAAAGCTTGGTTTACATTGACGGCACTGAATTAGATTTCACTAAAGAAGGTTTAAACGAAGGTTTTAAATTCAACAACCCTAACGTTAAAGACGAATGTGGGTGCGGTGAGAGCTTTACGGTGTGACCCAGAACTATTTTGAGCTGTTTGAACTTGAGTCCAGGTTCAACATTGAACTTGCAAAGCTAGAAAGTAATTTCCGCAAAATACAATCCGAATCTCATCCCGACCGTTTTGTAACTGCAGCACCAGCAGAAAAGTTAAAGTCTATGCAACTAGCAACATTAGCGAATGAAGCCTATCAAACGCTTAAACAGCCAGCTAATCGTGCCAAGTATTTACTGGAACTGCAAGGCATAAAAGCGATTGCAGAAACGAATACCCACATGTCTGCCGATTTTTTGATGCAGCAGATGGAATGGCGCGAAGCGATTGACGATGCTAAAAATGCCAATGATATTTCGGCTTTAGATGGTTTACTTCACGATATGCAGCAGGAAGCAAAAGTTTTAAATACCGAACTAGGATTGTTAATAGACGAACATCATGATTATCAGGCAGCCACTGAAGCCACGCGTAAAATGATTTTTATTGATAAAGTATGTATAGATATCAACAAAGTAATCGAAAAGCTAGAAGACCTGAATTAACTGCCTTTTAATTAGCACTCAATTAAAAGCCTAACTAGAAACATATCGTAAATAATAAATTATGGCACTTCTGCAAATCTCCGAACCAGGCATGAGCGCCGCACCGCATCAACATAAGTTAGCGGTTGGCATTGATTTAGGCACCACCAATTCATTGGTTGCCACTGTACGCAGTGGGCTCAGTAGCGTACTTAGCGATGAACAGGGCCACGCTTTACTGCCCTCCGTGGTGCATTATCTTGCAGATGGAACCGTAGACGTTGGTTTTACTGCACTCAAACAGCAAATTCTAGACCCACACAATACCATTACTTCAGTGAAGCGCTTTATGGGGCGCGGTTTAAAAGATATTGATATTGCCATGCTGCCTTATCATTTTGTAGAACAAGTTGCTGGTATTGAATCCACTAATGACAAAATGGTGCAAATCGAAACTCGTGCAGGCATCAAAAGCCCAGTAGAGATTTCTACCGAAATATTAAAAGTACTTAAAACTCGTGCTGAAAAAGCATTAGGTGGTGAATTGGTTGGCGCTGTAATAACTGTTCCCGCTTATTTTGATGATGCTCAACGCCAAGCGACTAAAGACGCAGCCAGGTTAGCTGGTCTTAATGTATTGCGCTTACTCAATGAACCGACTGCCGCAGCTGTTGCTTATGGATTGGATAATGCCAGTGAAGGCGTTTATGTGATTTATGACCTTGGTGGAGGCACGTTTGATATATCGATACTTAAGTTAAGTAAAGGTGTGTTTGAAGTGCTCGCTACCAATGGCGACTCTGCACTGGGGGGTGATGACTTTGATCAACGTATTTTTTGCTGGATTTTAGAAACGACTAAACTTTCACCACGCAATGCGCACGATACCAGGCTATTATTCAGTAAAGCACGTGAAGCCAAAGAGTGGCTCACAGAACATGCAGAAGCCAATATTAGCTGTTTATTAAGCGATGGCGAGTTTGTTAACGCAACATTAAACACCGACCAATTCATTGCATTAACAGCCACATTAGTGCAAAAAACACTCACCCCTACGCGCAAAGCGATGCGTGACGCTGGCCTTAATATTGAGGATATTAAAGGCGTAGTCATGGTAGGCGGCGCGACTAGAATGCCGCAAATACGCAAAACGGTTGCCGAATATTTTAAGCAATCGCCTCTTACCAATTTAGATCCGGACAAAGTAGTAGCGCTTGGCGCTGCGATTCAAGCCAATGTGTTGGCTGGTAATAAGAGTGATGCAGATTTGTTGCTGCTTGATGTCATTCCGTTATCATTGGGCTTAGAAACATTTGGCGGACTCGCTGAAAAGATAATACATAGAAACAGTACGCTGCCGATAGCCAGAGCCCAAGAATTTACGACTTACAAAGATGGCCAAACGGCAATAAGCATTCATGTAGTGCAAGGTGAGCGCGAATTAGTGAGTGATTGCCGCTCGCTTGCACGCTTTGAACTACGCGGCATTCCACCGATGGTAGCTGGTGCGGCGCGTATTCGTGTGACATTTACTGTGGATGCGGATGGCTTGCTCTCCGTATCTGCGCGTGAAACATCTAGCAATGTGGAAGCGAATATTACAGTTAAGCCATCGTATGGTTTAAGTGAAGACGAAATCACTAACATGCTGAAGGCTTCGTTTAACAGTGCTGAAGCTGACAAAAAAGCGCGTATGTTGGCTGAAGCACGCGTTGACGCTGGGGCAATTATTGAAGCGGTTACGGCTGCATTGGCAGCTGACAGCGAATTAATTAGCACCGAAGAAAAACTAGCCATAGAAGCGGAAATGCAACGTTTAGCTGTCATCACAGAATCAGAAGATGCCGATGCGATTCATCAAGCAGTTGAAGCACTAAATCAAGCAACAGAAGCATTTGCCGCAGCACGCATGGATGCGAGCGTAAGCCGCGCATTTGCAGGAAAAAATTTAGACACGATTAACTTATAGACGCTATATTTGTACAAAACCTATAAATAAAGAAATAGTAAGAACAGG
>JANOHT010000130.1:0-2522 GCA_031406605.1 Methylotenera sp.
TGATGTTGGCGGCACGAATCTACGGGTAGGTGTTGTAGATTACGATGCCAATAAAATTGATAATAAGCCGCGTTTACTACAAGAAATGCGTTTTCATGCTGACTTCTCGAATCTTTGTAAATCTCACCAACACTCGTCAGAACAAGCTTGGAAAGCCATTTTGGCGACCATTGCAGCTGCTATACAGAACGTACATACCCAATACCCTGAAATTTCTGCAGTTGGTATTGGGTTCCCAGGATTTATTGACCCAAAAACACAAAGGATCTCACAATCTCCCAATTTGCCAGGTTTGAGCAATGTGGATCTAAGTGCAGATCTAAGCCGACTTATCCATTTACCAGTCATTACAGAAAATGATGCGCTAGCCGCGGCTTATGGCGAATACGCCATGCATGATAAAGAAGCACAAAGCTTGATTTATTTAGGCTTAGGCACTGGTGTTGGCGGTGGGTTGATTTTGAACGGACAGCCATTTCAAGGCCAACACGGCGTGGCGATGGAAGTAGGCCATATCATCGTTAAAAATAGCGGTAGGCAATGTGGCTGCGGCAATGCTGGTTGTGTGGAGCAATATGCCTCCGCTAGTGGCGTTGCCATTAGCTATTTTGAGGCGACAGGTCAGCGCGTCAGTGCAGAAGAGATTGCCACTCGCGCAAATGAAGGTAACCAAGCTGCCATAGCCGCTTACGCCCTAGCGGGTACATCTTTGGCGCAAGCCTTAGCGCATATCTTGAAAGTGATTGACGTTGCCCATGTCGTCATCGGCGGCGGCATGAGCGCTGCTTGGCCATTAATGGCGCCAGCTTTTCAGGAACAGTTAGATAAAGATTTGATTCCTGCTTTGCGCGGTAGAGTGAATGTCAGTATTTCTAACATGGGTGACCAAGCGGGCATTATTGGTGCCGCAATGTTGGCGCAACAGAAAGTTAAGTTGTGATTGACTATGTGTACTTTACTCTGCATATAAAGCCGTATATACCTTTAAAATTTAGGCTGTACTAATAGGTTAACATAATGGTTTTATTATGTATTTAAATTCCTAAGATCCTAAGTTTATTATCAAATACTGACGGTGAGTGGAATTTTATTCCACTCACCGTCATAGACTGCACTACCAAAATTACCTATCAGTTAAATAAAATTAACTATCTACTATCTGGCTTAAGAATTTTAGCTACTTGGCAGTCAATTAAGTGCGCCATGGGTGTTTAGGAATATCACATCCACCTACAATTTTGACACCAGCTTGCGCTACTAGATGGTCGTTTTCTACTGTGCCGCCGCTCACACCAATAGCGCCAATTAATACGCCTAATTCGTCAACAATAGGTAGCCCACCCGGAAATGTAATTAAGCCATCATTTGAATGCTCAATGCTGAAAAGCGGCTGGCCAGGTTGAGATAGCTTGCCTAAATCCCCAGATGGCATAGCAAATAAACAAGCGGTTTTCGCTTTTTTAATCGCTACGTCGATACTACCCACCCAAGCATCATCCATGCGACGGAATGCTTTTAAACTAGAACCAGAATCAACTACCGCAATACAGCTGGGCACCCCAGTTTCTTTTGCTTTAGCTATGGCTGCATCAATGATTAATTCCGCTTGTTCGTAAGTTACGTGCATTTAAAACTCCTTTGTTGAACTGAATGTATAGTTGAAATCAGTTTTTTTAATAACAAAACATTAACCTAAACAATCAGTAAACTGTGTTTGATAGCGCACATACAACGCCTATTTAGATGATATGCAGATCTTTTGATGGCGTGCTAAGGACCACATTACATGCTCCCTAACCAAAGAGGAGTCATCGTTCGCGCGACTTTGTAGTGCTTTCACAACTTCAGGCGTACTAGCCGCGTTACCTAGACCTATCGCAATGTTCCGCAGCCATTGCGTATAGCCAATACGGTAAATAGCACTACCTGCCATTTTTTGCTTAAATGTATCTTCAGACCAATAAAAACATTCCACTAAGCTGATGTTATCTAGTCCATTTTTTACAGAAAAGTCTGGTTCTTTTGTGATTTCGGCGAATTTGTTCCATGGGCATACTAATTGGCAGTCATCGCAGCCATATACTCTATTGCCAATTAATGGCCTGAATTCGATTGGAATGCTGCCTTTAAGCTCAATGGTCAGGTAAGAGATGCAACGCCTAGCGTCTACCTCATATGGCGCGGTTATGGCTTTTGTAGGGCATATATCGATGCAGCTAGTACAAGTGCCGCAGTGATTTGGTGATGGCTCATCTATGGTTAAAGGTAAGTTCGTATAAATTTCACCTAAAAAGAACCAGGAGCCGCGATTTTTATTGAGGAGCAGGGTGTGTTTGCCACGCCAGCCCAGCCCCGCTTTTTCTGCCAGTTCGACTTCGAGTACGGGTGCACTGTCAGTGAATACGCGGTATTCAAAACTAGAAACTTCTTGCTGATTATGTTGATAATTAGCGAGTTCAGCTTGAATTTTTGCACTAAGTTTTTGCAGTTTATTGCGCATGACCTTGTGATAATCCCGCCCC
>JANOHT010000131.1:0-29180 GCA_031406605.1 Methylotenera sp.
AAAGACGGCGAACAAGTGCCAGCTACTAAGCCAGCACCTACGCAATCTAAATAAACGGATTGCTCAAAAAGCAACATTTAAAGGAAATATCATGAAAAAATTGATTGTAAGTTTTTTAGTCATTGCAGCTACGTTATTATCGGCGCCCTGGGTAAGTGCGGCGGCAGATTTAGATATTAATACGCCAGCGATTTCCGCAATTAAAAATAGTATGCAGGCACGCCATAACCAGCTTGCTCCCCACTATGCAAGTGGCGCTGTGGGCTTAACCATGGACGGCATGACTGCAGTGCGCGACACAACCGCAGTACCACTTAAAGACAGGCAGGGCATTAATGCCCTGGTAGCAGCAGAAAATAGTGATCGTAACAAGCTATATAAAGAGATTGCCGTGGCAAATAATCATCCTGAATGGGAAGGTGACATACGCAATACTTTTGCTGGTCGCTGGATAGAAAAGGCACAAGGTGGATGGTGGTATCAGAATAATGGCGTCTGGGTGAAAAAGTAATTTATTCTTTCCGTACGTTTTTCACCTTTTTAAATTCGGCCATTTTGTAACCTATTGAAAATATGACGCCAACCCTTGTATTCGACATTGAGACCATTCCTGATACCGATGGCCTGCGTATTTTGTATGATTTGCCGGAAGAAACTTCAGCCGAGGATGTTGGCAATATTGCTTTGCATCAGCGGCGCCAGCACAACGGTGGCGAGTTCTTGCCATTACATCAACATCGTGTATGTGCAATTTCATGCGCACTGCGTGAAGGTAATAATTTCAAAGTTTGGACGCTGGGCGATGCTAACTCATCAGAAGCTGAAATCATTCAGCGTTTTTATGATGGCATTGATAAATATACGCCGCAAATTATCTCGTGGAACGGCGGCGGATTTGATCTGCCTGTGCTGCATTACCGTGGCCTGATACATGGCGTAAACGCTAGCCGTTATTGGGATATGGGTGAAGACGACAAAGATTTTAAATGGAATAATTACATTAAACGCTACGATGCACGCCATTTGGATTTGATGGATGTCATGGCAATGTACAACGCACGCGCGAATGCGCCGTTAGATGATTTAGCCAAGCTATGTGGATTTCCGGGCAAGCTTGGCATGGACGGCAGTAAAGTTTGGGATGCCTACAAAGCAGGCAAGATAGACGAAATACGCAATTATTGTGAAACCGATGTTGCCAATACGCATCTGGTCTATTTACGTTTCCAGCTCATGCGTGGGCATCTCACACAAGCAGCTTATGAGTCTGAAATTAAGCTGGTGCGTGAAACTTTAACGAGTTATAGCGCTATTAATACCAGCACTTCACATTGGCTGGAGTTTTTAGCCGCTTGGAAAGTATAGACTACGGCCCAATAGCCATTTCCTCTAATCTACGCTCTGCGGTAAAATGCCGCCATGAGAAAACGACGTAACAAATCTGCTGTAGACATCAACCAGTCACCTATCCTAACTGCCGTCATTGAGTCGCTAGACCAAGAAGGGCGCGGCGTTGCGCATTTAGAAGGCAAGACTATCTTTATTGAAGGGGCACTGCCGACTGAGAAGGTGACTTTTCAATCGTACAAAGTCAAACCTAGCTATGAAGTTGGCCGATTAGTTCAGGTTATAAAGCAATCCAACTTACGTGTTACGCCTAAATGTATTCATTATTCAGTATGTGGCGGTTGCAAACTTCAGCATTTGGATTTTACTGGCCAAGTAGCTACCAAACAGCGATTACTCGAAAATGATCTGTGGCATATTGGTAAAGTTAAACCAGAAAATATGTTGCCGCCGTTATATGGTCCAGTTTGGGGCTATCGCCATAAAGCGCGTTTGAGCGTTCGTTATGTAGAAAAAAAACAGCGCGTGCTCGTGGGTTTTAACGAAAAAGGTACGCGCTTCGTGGCGGATATGAATAGCTGTGAAGTGCTAACCCCTGAAGTGTCAGCATTAATAGCCCCGTTACAAGATTTGATATTCAAACTTAGCCTGCGTGAACAGATTCCGCAGATTGAGTTGGCTGTGGGTGAGGCTATTGAAGCTAAGCCAGTTATCGTGCTTATTTTCCGTATCATGGATGCGTTAACTGAGCAGGACGAGGTATTGGTAAAAGCTTTTGCGGATGAGCATACCGTGCAAGTTTGGACGCAAACCAAAGGCCCAGATACGATTAAACCATTTTGGCCGACTGAGGAGCAAAATATTGAACAGGGTATGCAACTGCAATATAGCCTGCCAGAGTTTGGCTTAACGTATCCGTTCAAACCAAATGAATTTACGCAAGTGAATCCGCAAATCAATCAAGTCATGATTCGTCGCGCGATGCAGTTACTTAAACCGCAAGCGCATGAAAAAATAGCGGATTTCTTTTGTGGCATTGGTAACTTCACATTGCCTATTGCGCGAAGTGGTGCAGAAGTGCTCGGTTTAGAGGGCTTAGCTAATCTAGTAGATCGGGCGAATGAAAGCGCAGCGCTAAATAGTATTCAAAATACAAAATTTGGCGTGGCAGACTTATTTAAAATGACCCCCGAAGCTTTAACTAGTTTGGGGCGTTTTGATAAATGGTTGGTAGATCCGCCCCGCGACGGTGCATTTGAACTGATTAAATCCCTAGATGCTGACAACAGTCCACAACGAATTGTATATGTGTCTTGTAACCCTGCAACTTTGGCACGCGATGCAGGTGTGTTGGTCAATGAAAAAGGCTACACACTCAAAGCAGCTGGTGTGATTAATATGTTTTCGCATACGGCGCATGTTGAGTCTATTGCATTGTTCGAGCGACTTGATTCTTAGTTAATACCCTGCGAGCAGTCAGTAAACCAAATATAAAGCGCATACTTTCTATTTAGCCAATGAGTTAAAAACTCATTGGCACTCTTTGTGCTTTCTGCACTTGTTAGATAAAGATTTTAACTTTTATTTTACAAGAAAGCACACATGAAACTCTCCCATATCATTTCGTTTTGCTTATTAAGCGTCGCGCTTACTTTCCCGATCATGACATTTGCAGAAGAGATTTTGGCGCCCAAAGTGACCCATACCATATGGGTAGTAGTGGCTGGCTCAATGGTGTTTTTAATGCAAGCCGGTTTCGCCATGCTAGAAACAGGCATGGTACGCGCTAAAAATGCAGTGAACGTGATGATGAAAAACTATATGGACCTGTGCGTAGGCACGCTACTCTTTTGGCTAGTAGGCTATGGTCTGATGTTCGGCAATAACCCTTCTGGCTGGTACGGCACCAACTTATTCGGCCTGTATGCAGCCCCTGACTGGGATTACACCTTGTTATTCTTTCAAATTATGTTCGCCGCCACAGCCGCCACTATTGTGAGTGGTGCCATGGCAGAGCGCACCAACTATATGGCTTATTTGATTGGGACTTGTGGCATTACCGCCATTATTTACCCAATCTATGGCAGCTGGGCTTGGAACGACACTGGCTGGTTAAAGCAGATGGGTTTCATTGACTTTGCAGGTTCAACCGTGGTGCATTCAGTCGGCGGTTGGTGCTCGCTTGCTGCCATTATTCTGCTAGGCCCACGCTTAGGGCGTTTTGGTCCCAAAGGTGTTGACGGCAAAAAAGGAGAGGTACGTTCACTCCCCGGACACAATTTAAGCTTTATTGCGATTGGTGGCTTTTTATTATGGTTTGGCTGGTTTGGTTTTAATGGTGGCAGTACCTTAGCTGCTGGTACAAATATAGGTCATATTTTGCTTAATACCCACATGGCGGGCGCTGCGGGTGCTGTAGGTGCCATGCTCATGAGTTATCTCACACGCCAACCTGCACTAATGACCAATGCCGTGAACGGTAGCATAGGAGGGTTGGTTGCCATCACTGCAGGTTGTGCGAGTATGCAAGTGCCTTACGCAGTGTTAACGGGCGCAATTGGTGGTGGAATCACGGTATTGGGCATTATGCTGTTGGAGAGAATGCGTTTAGATGACGTAGTGGGCGCTGTTTCGGTACATGGCTTTTGTGGAGTCTGGGGTACCTTGGCGGCAGGTTTGTTTTTAACTGGCAATTTGTTTGACGCACACCAAATCAGTGTGCAGCTCATAGGTATTGGTGCGGCATTTGTTTGGGTGTTTTTCAGTGCGTTTATCATGTACGGAATTATTTCTTTAATATTTGGTTTGCGTGTCAGCACGATGCACGAGCAGCGCGGTCTAGACATCACCGAGCACGGCGAGATTGGCTATCCTGAATTTGGCAACAATGCGGCCTATAGCAATGAAAATATCAAGGATTTAAATAAACTATAACGTATTGAATGTTTAGTATTAGTGCTTCTAATGCGTTAAAAACGTGTAGATAGAAGTATTAACAAGTGAGTTTGCCATCAACGGAGATGCGCTATTTATGGATTTGATTTTACGACGTCGAGCGGTGTATACAGGCATGCGCCCATATTTTGATGATCATGAGTTATTCAAAGCGATTACGCTTTGGCAGACTGATTATTCTGAAAAACCAAGATTTGCTTTAAGCGTATTTGTTGCGCGTTGCTGCAACAGACCTGAACTTAAAGCGCAGCGCGCCAAGATACTTGCTTCTATTTTTAATGCCATGGATTTACCTGAAGCACAGCTATTACCTGATGCCATCAATGACACTAGATACTTGCCAGCAGGTGAGGCGTTGTCAGCTACTTTATCTCCAAGCACTGAACATGAGCTAGACCATAAAACCACCATTTTTGCGAAGTTAATGGCTCAAATGCTATTAAAGTTCAATGAAGAAGATGATCTTAATATTCGTAAATTTTTAGCTGCACATTTAAATCAGATTAAAACGGATGAGCGCCGCATCATGCATCTGAGAGAATGGCTAGGCGGACACACTGAAATGTTAGGTGCCAATTACAATGTAGAGATTCTGCAAAAGATGATTAATCTTAGCTATGTTGCCATGTGTGAGTATGTGGGGCCAGTAAAAGCCGATGAATATTTGTCGCAAGCGATTAGAGAGACCGAGCCTTTATCGTTAGAGTTAGGTTTTAAACTGCATGATTTGCTTTGATTTAAATGTTTAATAAGGCGGTGATGTTTGTAAACTAGCCGTTTTATAACTGCATAATCTAGTAAAATTGAATGCTATGAATGTATTTAATTTAATGGCTGCATTTTGTTTAAGTTTAGTATTTACCAATGCACTCGCTACGACTCATGTCAATCAAGCAAACAATCAAGAGATTGTATTTGCTACCGCACAAGCGCCGCTTAACCTAGACCCACGCTATGCAACTGACGCAGCCTCTGCGCGCGTGAATCGCTTAATATATCAAAGCTTGGTAGATTTCGACGCACAATCAAAAGTCGTGGCTAGCCTAGCTGTTTGGGTACAAGTAAGTCCTACCGAATATCGTTTTACACTTAATAAAAACCGTGCGCCGTTTCATAACCAAAACTTACTCACAGCGCAAGATGTTAAAGCTACCTATGAGTCTTTAATCTCACTAAAAGACTCGCCACAATCAGCAGAATTTTTGAATATTCAAGCTATTCAAGCAGTAGATAGTGAAACGATTATTTTTCAATTAAAACAAGAAGATAAAAGCTTCCCAGCTAAATTGATTATTGGTATTTTGCCTAGTGACTTAATTACAAAAAAGCATGATTTTACTCACAGGCCAATTGGTAACGGCGCTTTGAAGTTTGTATCTTGGCAAAATAAACTTATTTTAAAGCGCATACAAGACAATCAAGTGATTAGCTTGGTTGAGGTGAAGGACCCGACAGTGCGCGTGCTAAAACTGCTACGCGGTGAGGTAGATTTACTGCAAGGTGAGTTACCACCAGAGCTCGTGAAATATTTACAAACGGAAGCTGAAATTAATGTTAAAACTTCAGTAGGCGCTAATTTTTCCTATCTTGGTTTAAATATGCAAGATCCTAATTTGAAAAATATCAAAGTGAGGCAAGCCATTGCGTATGCCATTGACCGCAATGCCATCATTCAAAAAATAATGTCTTCAAATACACGGATTGCACTATCGATATTGCCGCCTGAGCATTATACAAATAAGGGCAGTAAAGCTTTAGCGCCTTATCTTTATAATTCAGTATTGGCTAAACAATTGTTAGTTGAAGCTGGTGTAAAATTGCCGCTTAAGTTGGTTTACAAAACTTCAACCGATGCACAACGTGTGCGCTTTGCGACCATTATGCAAGCGCAAATGCAGCCTGCAGGTATAGACTTAGAAATCCGCAGTTTAGATTGGGGTACGTTTTTTGAAGATGTAAAACAGGGCAGCTTCCAATTATTTGGTCTCACTTGGGTTGGTATCAAAACGCCGGAGATTTATGCCAAAGCCTTAGGCTCGGAAAGTTTCCCGCCGAATGGCTTTAATCGTGGACGCTATGTAGATGGTGAACTAGATAAACTATTAGTGAGTGAAGATTGGCTGGCCGCCACGGCACGTATTCACAATCAATTACCTTACATTCCACTTTGGTATGAAGGCCAATTTGCTGCAATGCGTAAAAACATTAAAAATTACTCGCCCAAACCGGATGGCAATTGGGATGATTTAGTTACGATTACAAAACAATGAGAAATAATTACATTGTGTTATATTGTACACATTGTGTTTTAGGAGATTAACATGAGTGCAACTGTTACTTTACGTTTAGATGACGTAGTTAAAGATAAGCTTGAAAAGTTGGCAGAGTCTACGCACCGAAGCCGCTCTTTTTTGGCTGCAGAAGCAATTAAAGCTTACATAGACAGTAATGAATGGCAAATTGCAGAAATCCATCAAGCGATTCAAGAAGCGGATGCTGGCGACTTTGCAAGTGAGGCAGAAGTAAAGGCAGTATTAGATAAATGGAAAGCGCAATAAAAAGCCATGCAAATTGTTTGGCTAAAAACAGCGCTGCGCAATATAGATGAAATCGCAAGTTACATCGCACAAGATAACCCAGTAGCGGCAAGCCAAGTGGTACAGACCATCTATGCACAAGCAAGTCTTTTAGCGAAGCAACCAGCTTTGGGGCGTTCTGGACGAGTTTTGGGCACTCGCGAGTTAGTGATTAGTAATACCCATTATCTAGTGCCGTACCGAATTAAAAATAACACTGTTGAAATTTTGCGGGTATTTCATACATCACGTAAACCGCCAACAAATTGGTAATGCAAGAGGAAAGCGCTAATGTCGCTCTATGTAGCTTTACAACAAGCTCAGTCTGAAGAAGACGTCAAAGCTGTCTATATTAAAGCCCTTAAGCTTAAAGAGAAAAAACTGGGGTTGATTGACATTCAAACCGAAAAAGTTTGGTTTGAGGCAAAAAAAGGCAGTGCAGATATACACGCCATGTTTGGGCAGCTCATCAGCTATGTGCATCAATTTAACTTAGAGGGTGAACCCGTGCCGCCCTTTTTATGCGTGATTGATTCTGAAAAAGCCGCCTTTATGGGCACAGCCAACGCCATGCCAATTTTGAAAGACAAGACCATTAAATGGTCACGTGCGGCATCTGGCATTACCAAAGAAACCATTAGCCAAATTCGACCTTATATTGAGCCGCATATTGCGGTTTTTAAAATAGCGCAACATGAATACGAATTTTTAGAAACCGTTAAAATTGCGATTGATTCAGGCGTATTCTTGCGCACCAACATCACACCAGACAACCTCAAGCAGGTATTTGATAACTGGATGAGCATGGTGGGTGTAGAGCTTGATAACGTGAGCGATGCAGACTACGCCTTACTGTTTTTTGCCGACATTATGTTTGACGAAAAACAAAACCGTAAAGTAATGGAAGATTTACCCGCCAAATTAGGCTTTATGGATGGCAAACCCATGTTTGTGTTATACGGTAAAACGCACGAGCTTGCTAGCCATGACGGCTACCGTAAGTTTTGGCAGATTTACCACCGTCCGCCAGAGGTGGAATACCGAAAAGAGCTAATAGGGCGTCGTGATAGCTTGTTGCCACTTGATGAGCGCAGCTTTAAAGGTGCATATTACACACCTTTAAAAGTGGTGGATAAAGCTTATGATTTACTCGCCAAAACACTGGGAAAAAACTGGCAACAAAATTACATTGTGTGGGATATGTGCTGCGGCGTGGGTAATTTGGAGGTGAAGCACTCTAACCACCGCAATATCTTTATGAGCACGCTAGACCAAGCCGATGTAGATGTGATGAAAGCCAGCCGCACTTGTGTGGCTGCCACGCATTTTCAATATGATTATTTAAATGATGATATAGACGATTTTGGCAATATTGATTACAGCATCACCAATAAATTGCCTAAAGCCTTGCAACAAGCCATTGCGGATGTCAATGCTAAAAAAGTTGGGGCTAAGAAAATATTGGTATTAATGAACCCGCCGTATGCGGAAGTTGGTACTGGAGCAGCAAGTGGTAATAAAGCAGGCGTCGCTAGCACAAAGTTTGCAAACAACTCTATGAGTGAGTATGGCAAAGCCAGCAATGAGTTGTTTACACAATTTGTGGCGCGTGTTCACCAAGAAATCCCCACTGCCACGCTTGCAATGTTTAGCAAACTAAAATACATTAATGCACCCAATTTTGAGCAATTTAGGCTACGCTGGAAAGCTAAGTATTTAGGCGGCTTTGTGGTGCACAGCAAAGCCTTTGATGGTTTGAGTGGCAACTTTCCGATAGGTTTTTTAGTGTGGGATACTAGTAAAAAACAGGTGATTAAGGAAGTTGAAGCTGAGGCCTTAGATAAAGCGGCAGATTGGGTTGGTGAAAAGCGATTTTATAACTTACCAAATAGCACTTATTTGAATGTATGGTTAAAGCGTCCTAGAACAAATAAAACACCTGTCCTCCCATTAAAAAATGCGATCACTCCAGCAACGTCAGAACCAAGAGTAAAAACTTCAGCCGAGAGTGCAATTGCCTATATGTACTGCGGTAAAAATGACATGCAGCATGCCGCTCAACAAACCGTGTTGTTTTCTTCTGCATACGGTCAAGCGGATGGCTTTTATCTCACCCCCGAAAATCTCTGGCAAGCCGCCATTATTTTTTCGGTGCGCCGCCTGATTAAACCTACGTGGCTAAACGACCGTGACCAGTTTTTACAACCTACAGAGCCACTCAAGCCCAGTTTCAAAACTGACTGTTTAATCTGGATGCTGTTTAACGGCAGCAATCTCACTGCCAGCGCAAATGGCCTGGAGTGGAACGGTAAACAATGGTCGATTGTGAACCACTTTATTCCATTTACTGAAACCGAAGTCAACTCACCAAAACGCTTTGAATCGGATTTTATGGTGCAGTATTTGGCTGACAAATCCCTTTCAAAAGAAGCGCAGGCCGTTTTAGATGCAGGGCGGGAGATTTGGCGCGCTTATTTTTCTAGTAATTTTGAGCGCAAAATCCGCGATGAATACAAACTCAATCGCCCCGATGTAGGCTGGTATCAAATTCGCAAAGCATTGGAAATGAAAGGCAAAAACGATGGCGCAGAATTTGATTTCTCTACTTTTAAAACAGCTTATGATGCGCTGAGCAAGAAACTACGTCCGCAAGTGTTTGAGTTAGGCTTTTTGAAGAATTAACCATGCGTATAAAAATTTCTATTAAAAAACAAACACTGACTTTGTATGGCAAAGCTAACAAGGCACTGGCGAA
Source organism: Methylotenera sp. (assembly GCA_031406605.1). GTDB lineage: Bacteria > Pseudomonadota > Gammaproteobacteria > Burkholderiales > Methylophilaceae > Methylotenera. The sequence goes on from JANOHT010000131.1 coordinate 9,634, forward strand.
ATATGTTGTCTCTACAGCCGCTAATGGCGTTGGCTTCGAAAAAGACAGTGGTTGCACCCCGTTAGGGCAGCATATCATTCGCGCAAAGATAGGATCTGGTGCCGATGCAAATACTGTATTTGTGGGGCGTAGACCTACAGGTGAAATTTGTACGCCAGAATTGATGGCTGAATTTCCTAATCGTGATTGGATACTGACTCGTATTTTATGGCTTTCAGGTACTGAACTGCGTAAAAACAGATTAGGTAATGTCGATACGATGCAGCGTTACATTTATATTCATGGTTCACCAGATAGTGTTCAGATGGGCGCCATCGGTTCACATGGTTGCGTGCGTATGCGCAACGCTGACATTATTGCGTTGTTCGATTTGGTTGAAGCTGGTACGCAAGTTTTGATTTCAGAATGAAAATTGATCATGCTCATTCTCCTTACGGCTGTCATTCCGACGAAAATCGGAATCCAGTGACGTCAAATAGTATGAGTGGCATGCTAACGCCACTAGATTCCGATTTTCGTCGGAATGACATACTTTGGAATTCCGGGCTAGGTAAGTAAAGTTGGGTTTGTTAAAACAATTATTAAGTTTTTGCACTGTTATTTTTGGTGTGCTGCTACTTACTTTTCTACTGATTCATTTAGTACCTGGTGACCCTGTAGAGGTTATGTTAGGTGAATCGGCAAGTGTGGCTGATCGTGTGCAATTGCGGGGAGATTTAGGATTAGACCAGCCGCTCATTCAGCAATTTGGCACTTATCTTGGCAAATTAGCGCAGGGTGACTTAGGTCAGTCAATTCATACAAAAACACCCATCGTTGAGCTGATTCAAACGCGTTACCCAGCCACGTTGAAACTTGCATTATTGTCATTGCTGATTGGTATTAGCATAGGCATACCGATGGGTATTTATGCAGCACTTAAAGCAGGTAAGTGGCAAGACTTCGTGGTTACGATTGTTTCAGTACGGTTATCCGCTATGCCGGCTTTTTGGTTAGGTCCCATGTTAATGTTGATATTTGCAGTCTGGCTGGGCTGGTTGCCAGTGAGCGGTATGGATTCAAACACTTCTATTTTGCTGCCAGCCATGACGCTAGGTTTTGGCTTGAGCGCGATACTTACACGCATGACACGCACCAGTTTGCTTGAAGTATTGAATGATGATTACATTCGTACAGCGCGTGCCAAGGGCTTAACTGAACCTAACGTGATATTACGTCACGCCCTACGAGCGGCCTTATTGCCGATTATTACCATTGTAGGTTTGCAAATGGGTAGTTTGTTGGCGGGCACTGTGATTACCGAAACGATTTTTAGCTGGGATGGCATCGGGCGATTATTAGTTGAGAGTATTGAAAAGCGTGATTACCCCGTGACCCAAGCTTGTGTGCTGATTGTTGCTTTGAGCTATGTACTTGTGAATTTGTTGACCGATACGCTCTACCGATTTGCCGACCCTCGTGTAAAGTTTGGTTAGTTAACTATTATTTTATGAAAAAATTTGCGATTTCGATTTTAGGTTTTTGGATACTCGCCGTATTAGTTGGGCGCTTTTTACAATTAACGCCTAACGCAATTAATTTAAATGCAATTTTAAGCACACCAAGCGCCGCTTACTTACTAGGAGCAGATGACCTTGGTCGTAGCATACTGGCTAGGCTCTTACGTGGTGTTGAAGTGTCATTCATCGTTGCCATGGTTGTGACTGTAGTGACCATGACGATAGGTGTTTTTGTGGGCTTAATCGCAGGGTTTTACGGCGGTAAAGTTGACCGAATCTTGATGCAGATTACCGATATTTTTTTGGCTTTCCCAGGTATCTTATTAGCCATTGCTTTTGCAGCAGTGTTAGGTCCAGGCTTAGGTAATCTAATCATCGCGTTATGCTTAACTGGTTGGGTGAGCTATGCAAGATTAACCAGAGGTCAAACACTAGGCTTACGAAATCGCCAACACGTACAAGCTGCAGAGTCATTAGGCGCGAGTGTGTCTCGCCTGATTTTGCTGCACATACTGCCATTATTAGCCTCTGTTTTGGTGGTGGAAGCGACTTATAGTTTAGCCAGCGTCATGATTGCAGAAGCCAGTTTGTCTTTTCTCGGCCTAGGCATACAAAGCCCAAACGCCTCGTGGGGTGCGATGTTACGTGATGCGGTACGCTACATGCTGGTAGCACCACATTATGTGTTGATAGTCGGGTTAAGTCTAATGAGCTTAATATTTGCCATTAACTTAGGTGGTGATTATTTGCGTGATAAATGGGATGTTAGAAAAATTGATTAAATTGTTAAAATAAACGAACAAAAATGAAGTTAAAAGGTAAAGCATGTCATTAGGTCCTATTATGTTAGATGTGGTCGGTACGGAGCTTTCTGCCGACGATATTCTCCGTTTACAACATCCTTTAGTGGGTGGCGTGATTTTATTTAAGCGTAATTATGAGAATAATGCGCAATTAAAAGCACTGACAGCCAGTATTCACGCGGTGCGCCAGCCGCCACTGTTAATCGCGGTTGACCATGAAGGTGGTCGTGTGCAACGTTTCAGAGACGGCTTTACCAAAATTCCAGCCATGCGCGAGTTTGGTAAAATCTGGGACAAAAATCCTAAAAAAGCCAAAGAGCTTGCAGTAGAAGCTGGTTGGATTTTAGCGGCAGAACTACGTGCGCATGGCATTGATTTTAGCTTTACCCCAGTGTTAGATATGGATTACGGTGACAGTTTGGTGATTGGTGATAGGGCATTTCATTTAAATCCACAGGCGATTAATGATTTAGCATTTGCACTCATGCAAGGTCTTAAAAAAGGTGGCATGCCCGCTGTAGGTAAACATTTTCCAGGTCATGGCTTTGTGGTGGCTGACTCTCATGTAAGCATGCCTGTGGATGACCGTGAATTTGACCAGATTGCACAGCATGACATGCAGCCTTTTAGAATGCTCATTGATGACGGTATACAGGCAATTATGCCTGCCCATGTCATTTACCCAAAAGTAGATGATAAGCCAGCAGGTTTTTCAACACGCTGGTTACAAAAGATTCTTAGAGAACGCTTAGGCTTTAATGGTGTGATTTTTAGCGATGATTTAAGTATGGAAGCGGCAACCGCGGGCGGTGATGTAACCACACGCGCTTTAGCGGCTTTAAATGCAGGTTGTGATATGGTGTTACTGTGCAATCAACCGGCAATGTCAGATGAGTTGCTAGAAAATCTTAAGTGGACGATTTCTGCACAAAGTTTGAGCCGTCTAGCACGTATGCATGGGCAAAAGCATGCCCCAAGTTTAGATGCTTTGCATGAAAGTGCTGAGTTCGTGCATGCTGTGCATCAGGTGGCGCAAGTTGGTGTAGTGGAGGGCGAGTTATTTGCTTAACCTTACTTTAGATTTTAATTTTATTTGTAACAATTTAATACTTGAAACTTATGTGTTAAGTCGCTATCTTAATCATAGTAGTTTTTAATAAAGTTTTAATTAGCTTTTTATTATTTAAAGGAATCAGACAATGTTTGACAACACTCCAGTTTTAGGCCGCTCAGAATCGGCACAGCAGGTGACGAATAAGGTCTTGCGTAATACTTATGCGCTACTAGGCTTAACGCTCATCCCTACCGTGATTGGTGCGTTCATTGGTATGAGCATGAATTTTGTATTCGCACAACAACACCCATTCATTTTTGCAATTGGTGCAATTGCTGTGATCTACGGTATGTTTGCCGCAATTTCAGCTAATCGTAATAGTAGTTTAGGTGTAGTACTGTTGTTAGGTTTAACTTTTGTACTCGGCTTAATGTTGGGCCCAATTTTGCAACACACGTTACATCTAAGCAACGGCGGTCAGATTGTCGGCCTAGCTGCGGGTGGCACAGGTATTATCTTTTTAACGCTGGCTGGTATTGCAACAACAACTAAAAAAGACTTTAGCTTTATGGGTAAATTCTTATTGGTTGGTATTATTCTGCTTATCGTCGCATCGCTTGCTAATATCTTTTTACAAATCCCTGCCATGGCATTAGCGCTATCAGCTGTTGGTGTGATTTTGTTCTCAGCTTTTATCTTGTATGACGTGAGTCGTATTGTGAATGGCGGTGAAACCAACTACGTGATGGCAACATTAGGCCTTTACATGAGTATTTATAATTTGTTTACTAGTTTGTTACAGTTGCTAGGTGGTTTGATGGGTAATAACGATTAAGTAATTATGTAATTAATTTGTTGTAAAAAAAGCCGACTCTATGTCGGCTTTTTTGTTGTGATTCTTACAGCTGATTTTTTTTACGACGTGCACTAAAAAATGCAGATAAAACGGCACCACATTCCTCTGCCATCACGCCACCGCTGATTTCAGTATGATGATTGAGTTTAGGTTCATTCATTAAATTAATAACACTACCGCAAGCCCCGGTTTTAGGGTCACTAGCACCAAATACTAATTTTTTGATACGCGCATGTTGTATTGCGCCAGTACACATGGCGCAAGGCTCTAACGTGACGTATAGCGTGCAGCCTACTAGCCTGTAGTTACCTAAATGCTGTGCGGCATCACGCATTGCAAGTATCTCTGCATGTGCGGTTGGATCGTGCTTACCAATAGGCGCATTGCTGCCACGGCCGATAATTATTCCATCTTTCACGACAATCGCGCCGACAGGCACTTCGCCAGCGATCCCAGCGTCATTGGCTAATGCCAAAGCAAACTGCATAAAAGTTTGGTCATCGCTTACAGTATCTGTAAATAATGGGTTTGGATTCATTTTAGCTTTAATCTTGATATTAACTTTTTGAGCATGTCGAATGATTGCTTATTATGTAGCGAATTATCTGCATGTTTTGCATATTGCATTGAAGAATAAAGTTTAGATATTTCCTGTATGTCATTAGCGTTATCAGGTAGCTGATTAGCGGCACGCTCACCAAAACTCATGACACCTTCATGAACTTCTTTTACTACGCCAGCTTTTTTAAGCTTAGCCAAAAACTGTTGATAGATCTTTTTAATAGGATCTAACACTACCGCTTTATTCCGCAATAAAAAGTAGCTAATAATCAGCATCAGTGTAATCATCACCGCGACTAATATTAAGCCTATGTCTTCCCATACAATTTTTTTACCTATAATTTTTTTGAGTAAATCTAATTGTTTTTGTTGATCGTAACCGAGCACCCATTGATTCCACCCGTTGTTTACACTGTCCCAATTGAGATACAGTTTTTTAAGTATGGGGTAATCTTGGCGTGACAACAAAGGTAGTAAATCTGAATCTGATAATGCACTACCAATACCAGATTCTATACGGCTAGGAGACACTGCAGAGGTAGGGTCTACACGTATCCAGCCCCGACTCTCCAACCATACTTCAGCCCATGCATGTGCATCAGATTGACGAATAATCAGGTAGTTACCATTTGGGTTGAGTTCACCGCCTTGATAACCCGTTACTATCCGCGCTGGCACACCCGCCGCGCGCATCAAGTAAACAAAGCTGCTGGCGTAATGCTCGCAAAAGCCACGTTTGGTATTAAATAAAAAATCGTCTACGGGCTCTTTGCCTAGGCGCGGTGGTGCAAGCGTGTACACAAAAGGTTGTTCACGAAACATGGTCAGTGCTGTATTAACGATTTCTAACGGTGATTTTTTCTCGCTGACCCACTGATTAGCGAGTTGTCGTGTCTTGGGGTTTTCATCTTCTAACAGCTGAAGTGATAAGGTGCGCTCAGCATCGCCTAATTTTTCACTTAATTTGTATTGTAAATAGGAGCGACCTTCATAGCGCAATCTGCTTCGCACAGGTTCTTTTGAAAGCACTTGCATGTCATGTTTGAGTGCTGCATTTTCCGGCAACGTGATAGGTAAATCCAGCATGAGTAACCAGTTGCGATTATGTGGTTCTAGCGTAATTGTATAATCAGTCGCGACACCTGCGGTTTCTAATGACTCTTGTGGATGATTAATTTTATCACTGGTCATTTGCCAGCTTCGGCCTGTCTGATGCCAAAAAACAGGCCCGCGCCAATAAAGCTGGTTATTGGCTGGAATGGTAGATTTGAATTGCGCACGAAAAGCGATTTTGCTTGATAACGTTAAGTCACTGATATTGCCGGGTTCCATCGTGTCAGACAAGCCAGTCATACCACTGTAAGTATCCTGGGGAATGCCCCAAATAGGCCCTGGTATGCGTGGAAATAATATAAACAATATCAACATAATCGGGATAGATTGCAGTAATAAGTTTCCGGCTAGTTTTGCTTGGGTTTTGTAACCTAATCTGGTGTTTTGCGAGTTATTGATTGAAAGGTAACTGACGTTGATCAAACAAGCAGTAAGCCCAATTAAGGACGGTAGGATGATTAAGCTCACCCAGATTGCTTGGGTAAACAACAACGTATTGACGGTTAGAAAGTAACCTAAAATCACCATCACGATAAAATCACGTTTTGACTTGGTCTCAAGTAACTTGAGTGAAATCATCACGGAAAATAATGCGATACCAGCATCACGGCCAAATAGTGTGCCGTAAGTGGCTAACACTGCGAAGCTGCCTGCCAGCGTAATGGGTAAACGTAACCAAAGTTTGGGGAATGGCAAATTGTTTTTTTCAATTAAATAACGCCAAACAGCGAATATTACAAAACAAGCAGGTACCCAATTGTTTAACTGAAATGCATACAGTGAAAATGTCAGGCTGAGCGAACCTAAAAGCCATAAGAGCGCTTGCATATTGGTATGAGTATTAGAGGGCAGTTTTAAACCTAGTGTCGCCATTACATTAACGCCAGTGCGGATAAACATTGGTGATAGTGTGCATCGCCAGTACTGGGGTTGATGCTTTTTTGAGGTAAGCGTAAGCCATATTTCAAATGTTGGCTTTCAGCATCTACTACCCAGCGCGTGATTTGACTGATGCGGAGCTCAATATTTTCACCTGTGGTTGAAGAAAAATCTAACCACAGTGTTGAACTCGCTTCACCTTGAAATAGCTTGGTGAGTAAACCTTGCTCTCGCGAAGAGGCTTTCCAGTCGACGCGTTTTGGTGAATCACCATGTTGGTAATGACGATGCCCGGCAAAATCATCATCGCCTTGTGGTGTTTGCTGCGCGCCATGAGTACCGTCTGTATTGGCGCTAGGAATGGCTAAGCTGCGTAAACTAGGGCTAGGGTAAATCAGGCATTGACTGTTAATTTTCGCATAGGCCCAAACGTGAAAAAAAGACACAGGAAACTCGGTAGCGAATGTGATTCTTGGTGCCTTTAACCAACCGCGCCTTGTACTAGGTAGCGTTAATTTGACTAACTCATTACTTAACGCTGGAATATCGGCATAATTTATATCTACATTTTTGTTAACTTCATGCGCTGAAAATTTAGCGCTAATCGCATAGCGAGCACGGTTATTTTCTTCTGTAACCATGAGTTCAAAAACAGCTATTTCCCCTGCAAATACTGGTTGAGCGCGATGCATAGTCACTTTAAGATTTGCTAAATTACGCCACGTGTGCAACATGCTGATAGCGCCCATGCCGGCTAATAGAAACGTCATCGCAAAACCAAGGCTTAGCGAGTAATTAATTGAGCCAACCAGTAACGAGATTAACAGCACCGCATAAAGCCAGCCAAAACTCGTTGGTAAGATGTAAATATGCCGGCGGCTTAATCGCGTAGCGCTATCAATTGGTTGAGCGATGCGGAACCAAGTTTTAGGTGCGGTTAACTTGAAATTATCAGGGGGGTTAAAAGATTTTGCCATCTACAGTTATTGTTTACTACATGCGTTGATATAAGTAGCTGTCGGTTATTAATGCACATTTAATCACGGAATCGCAATAGTACTGAGAAGGTTGGAAATGCTATCTCTATTATTGTTTACGTTGCTATTACTGACTAAGCGATGTCCGGCAACGCTAGGCAATATCGCTTGTACATCTTCAGGAATCACATGGTCGCGCCCCGCAATCAGCGCCCAAGCCTGCGCACATTGTTTTAAGCTCAAGCCAGCGCGAGGAGAAAGTCCTGAACTATATTGTGCGGACTGTCGTGTGACTTTAAGAATCGCTTGCAGATAATCTAGTAGTGAATCTGATACATGTATATTTTGGCAGGCCGTTTGTAACACTTGCAATTGTTGGCTATCAATTACCGCGCTGATATGTGAAAGCTTATCTCGACCGCCATTACTTTGCAGTAATTTACGCTCAGAGGCGGCATCAGGATAGTCTAAAGTGATTCGCATCAAAAAACGGTCTAATTGTGATTCAGGCAATGCAAATGTACCAATTTGTGAGCTTGGGTTTTGCGTCGCAATCACAAAAAACGGTTGTGGTAACGAGTGCGTCATTGCGTCAATGGTTACTTGCGCTTCTTCCATTACTTCTAATAACGCACTTTGGGTTTTTGGCGTGGCACGGTTAATTTCATCTGCCAATAACACATTGGTAAATACAGGGCCTGGGTGAAACTTGAAATTTGCAGCATTTCTGTCATATACAGAAACACCTAGAATATCGGCAGGTAATAAATCACTAGTAAATTGCACACGCTGAAATTGTAAGCCCAGCACTTGCGCCAAAGTGTGGGCGAGGGTAGTTTTCCCCATGCCTGGCAAGTCTTCAATAAGCAAATGTCCGCGGGCTAATATGCAGGCTAGTGCCAATTTGATTTGTTGCTCCTTGCCTAAAATTACTTCACTGGCTTTAGCGATGATGGCGTTGGTGATGTTTTGCATATTCTTCTTTTTAATTAAACTATTCGGTGGCGTTGCATTTCAAAATCCGTCATTTTGGCGACATTCACATTTCCGGTTGTTTTTGGCTCCAGCGTACCATCATATAAATAATTCCTAACATAAATGCACCGCCTACCCACATGCCAATTTCTTCTACTGTGGGTGATGCATCTTGGACCGGCATCACAATCAGTTTACGCAAAAACAACACTAGCACCACTTCGACGAAGGTTTCGACCAAAAGTTTACTGCCCATTAAATAACGTATTTCGGCGGAGATAAGTGCTGAGATAGACCAGAGCAACATGAGCGTACCAAGCGCATGTAAAAAACCATGTACTAGATTATGCGCATAAGCCGCTTTTTGAACATCCAGAAAAAACAGCCAAGTAAACATAATGACTGAAGTGGCCAGCGCCAAACCAATCACAATATGTGCAATGCCATTCAACCAGAGCATCGCTTTAATTGCGATACGGTTTAGTGGAGCGAATTCTGTAGGTAATTGGTCTTGAGTCATTGTTGGGAGCCTATTATTAAATTAATTTTGCAGTTATTACATTAACACTTCATCTAAGGTAAGTTGCTGTAATTTTTCTAGTAGCCATTGCTGGGCTTTACCACCATTAGTTCGCCAAGCTAAAAAGCCTGTTGCTTCATGCCTTGGCTCAGCTACCTGTTTGATTACGAGTTCACCGCTGGCAACATATTGTTCTGCAAGTTTTTTTGGTAAATAGCCAACACCTAACCCTGCAATTTGCGCCTGTAATTTAGTACGCATATCTGGCACAGTTAGTACATCTTGCCCTGTCAAAATACCAGTAGTGCGGGCTGGTAAATTGCGTGAGCTGTCTGCCGCTGAAATCGAGCGGTACTTCATGATGTCCAAATTTTGTAATGGTTCGGCTTGCTTAGCTAGGGGGTGGTGCCTAGATACGGCATAAACAAATTCAAATGCACCAATTGGCGACGTCGTATAACCGCCACCAGGCGGTCCATCGCCAGGTACACCGAATGCAATATCTGCCCGACCACTGACTAGTGCATCCCAGCCACCACCATATACTTCGCGTAGCAGTTTGATGCGGGTGCCAAAATTTTGTGAATAGAATGCCTCTAATATCGGAAAAATGGCTTCGATACTAAATAGGTCGCTGATGGCGATAGCAAGGTCAGTTTCGACACCGCTAGCAACGCGCTTTACACGGCACTCAAGTTCGCTTGCGGCATTCAGTAAATGGCGACCTTCGCGTAGCAGTTCTGTGCCAGCCTCAGTGAGCTCCGCACGGTGACCACTGCGGTTAAATAGTGAAACGCCTAGATCTTCTTCTAATTTCCGTACGGTGTAAGTGACGGCTGATGGTACACGAAATAGTGATTCAGCGGCTGCTGCAAAGCTGCCTTTACGAGCGATGGCATCTAATACTTCCAGTGAATCTAAAGAGAGTTTGATGCTCATGTCAAGGCAATAATCAGGGCTAATTTTATGGGGAATTCTACATCAAATTTTTTGAACAAGCAGTGCAGAACTATTCGCTATCAGTATAAAATAAATCGGCATAACATCCAACCATCAATTAAATACTTAATATTTAACCTAATTCAAGTTTATTGAATTAGTGATATTGGAGGTAATACCATGAACACCTTAACGATGAATGCAACCATTGAAAATGCAAAAATCAGAAAGTCTGCAGACCGCGGTCATGCAAACCATGGCTGGCTGGACAGTTATCACTCATTTTCTTTTGCTAGCTATTATGACCCTGTGCACATGGGATTTTCAGCGCTACGCGTGATTAATGAAGATGTGATTGATGCAGCTAAAGGCTTTGGTACGCATGGGCATAATGATATGGAAATCATTACCTATATGTTGGAAGGTGCGTTGCAGCATAAAGATAGCATGGGTAATGGCTCTGTGATCAAAGCCGGTGATGTGCAGCGCATGACGGCTGGTACTGGTGTTAGGCACAGCGAATTTAATGCGTCAAATGAGCATAGGGCACATTTGCTACAGATTTGGATATTGCCAAATCGTAACGGTATTACGCCAGGCTATGAAGAAAAACATTTTGATGCAGCAAGTAAAAAAAATCAGTGGCGTTTGGTTGCCTCGAGCTGTGGACGTGAAGGTTCATTGCTAGTGCATCAGGATATGGACCTGTACACGACTTTGCTCGATAAAGGCCAGAATTTAGTGTATCAGCCACACATCGGGCGCAGTTTGTATTTTCAGATTGCGCGGGGCAGCATTATTTTGAATGGCGTTACTTTAGAGCAGGGCGACGCAATCGCGATTGATATTGAAGCAGAAACGACGATAGAAATAGTGTCACAAACGGATGCTGAAATATTGCTATTTGATTTACCGGCATCTAAAAACTATTCAGATAATTAATAGAAAAACATTGGGAGTACGAATATGACAAAAATAGCAGTGGTTTATCACAGTGGTTATGGACATACCAGCGTGCAGGCAGAGGCAGTAGCGCGTGGTGCAAAGAAAGTTGATGGCGCTCAAGTGACGATGCTTACATCAGAAGAGGCGCAAAAATTTGAACTGTTAGCGGATGCAGATGCGATTATTTTTGGCAGCCCGACATATATGGGCAGTGCGTCTGCACAGTTTAAAGCGTTTATGGATGCGAGCTCAAAAGTTTGGTATACCCGCGATTGGAAAGATAAAGTCGCTGCAGGGTTTACGACTTCAGCCAGCCAAAGTGGCGATAAGCTCAACACGTTAATCCAACTTACTGTGTTTGCCGCGCAGCATGGCATGATTTGGGTAGGGCAGGATTTAATGCCTGGCAACAATAGCAGCACGGGTTCTGTGAATGATCTAAACAGACTAGGTGGTTTTTTAGGTGCTATGGCACAAGCTAATAGTGACCAAGGCCCAGATGTAGCGCCTATTGCAAGTGACTTACTTACCGCTGAACATTTGGGTGAGCGTGTTGCAACTATTGCGAAACGCTTACGCGGTTAATACAATTTTAAAGACTTTAAAACAGGAGTAGTACGATGAAAAATATGAATAAGATAATCACGGCTTTAGGTTTTATGATGACAACGGCGATGGTGACTCCAGGTAGCGCGATGGCTGAAGTTGAGACTTATAAAATTGACAATGCACATAGCTTTGCTAATTGGAGCATTCGTCACGTGGCATCTAAAACTTCAGGCACGTTCAGCGATGTGACTGGTAAGTTGGTGATTGATCGTGAAAACCTAGCAAACTCAACTATTGATGCAAAAATTAATATGCTGAGTGTGAATAGCAGTAATGCCAAGCGTGATGCGCATATTCAAAAGCCCGAATATTTAGATACAGCCAAATTTGCTGAAATGACGTTTGTAAGTACTAAGGTTGTCGCAAAAACGAGTACTGAAGGCTCTATTACTGGAAACTTCACCATGCATGGTGTGACTAAACAAATCACAATTCCTTTTACTGTATTGGGTTTCGGTACAGACCCATGGGGTGGATACCGCACCGGTATTGAGGCAAAAACGACTATCAAGGCTTCTGATTATGGATATGGTTGGGCGGCTAAGGTTGGCGCGCCAGTAGGGGATGATGTTGAGGTAACGCTGCTCATCGAAGGTGTTAAATTACCTGCCGAGAAACCAATTAAATAAGATACAAAACATAGAACTTACTCAGGTATCGCTACTTAAATTAGGAAATACATAGTAATGGAAAAAAATACATCAATAGATTTATTCAGCCCTACACATTTGGGGGCAATCAATCTTAAGAATCGTATGGTAATGGCCCCGCTCACCAGAAACAGAGCTGCAGAGGGCGGTGTGCCGCAGCCCATTAACGTGACTTATTACGAACAGCGTGCAACCGCAGGTTTGATTGTTACCGAGGCTACGCCAATCTCCGATATGGCGCATGGCTACCCAGCTTTGCCAGGTATTTACACTGAAGCGCAAGTCGCAGGCTGGAAAAAAGTAACCGACGCAGTACACGCCAAAGGTGGAAAAATCATACTGCAATTGTGGCATGTAGGACGCATTTCACATCCCACGTTATTGCCTAATGGCGCATTGCCAGTGGCACCCTCTGCTATCAAGCCAGCAGGTCAGGCTTTTACTTACCAGGGTTTGGTAGATTATGTTGAACCGCGTGCATTAGATGCAAGTGAATTTCCAGCGATTATTCAAGATTATGTACATGCGACTAAATGTTCACTTGCAGCCGGTTTTGACGGTGTAGAAATTCATGCGGCCAATGGTTATTTACTTGACCAGTTTTTACGAGATGGCAGTAATAAGCGCATGGATAATTACGGTGGAAGCTTCGAAAATCGTACACGTTTGCTGTTAGAAGTGACCAAAGCTGTAGTTGAGGTTGCAGGTTCAGATAAAGTGGGTATTCGTATCTCCCCAGTCAATCCATTCAACGACATGGTCGATAGCAATCCACAAGCGCTATTTAACTATGTTACAACCGAACTTAACCAGTTTAATCTAGCTTATATACACGTAATCGAAGGTGATGTTGGAGGTAATACTACTCCGTTTGACTTTGTCGCATTACGCAAACTTTTTAACGGCCCATATATGGCGAATTTAGGCTATGACAAAGCGCGTGGTAATGCTGCAATTGCTAGCGGTCACGCTGATGTCGTTGCTTTTGGAGTGCCATTTATCGCTAATCCAGATTTAGTTGAGCGCTATAAAATCAACGCACCACTCAATAATGCAGATTCAAGTACGTTTTATGGTGGTTCAGGACAAGGTTATATAGACTACCCAACGTTATAATGAGCAAAACAATTTTTTACTCAGTTTAAATTATATTTTTATTAAGGACGCTCATGCACAACCCAGCAATTACTCAAGTACCTATTAACGAAACTCTTGCTAATCGTTGGAGCGGGCGTGCCTATGATGCCGCTCAGCCTGTGAGTCACGCGCGAATTATGGCTTTGCTTGAAGCCGCTCGTTGGGCACCATCATGCTTTGGCGATCAGCCTTGGCGTTTTATCGTCTGGAGTAAAAATGCAGATGCAGCAGCGTGGCAGAAAGGCTTTGATTGCCTAGTGCCAGGTAATCAAGCTTGGGTAATAAATGCACCAGTGCTAGTGTTAGTGTGTGCTGATACGTTATTTAATCACAATCAAAAACCTAATCGCTGGGCGCAATATGATACCGGGGCAGCCGCCGAGAACGTATGTTTGCAAGCCAGTAGCATGGGCTTGATGGCACATCAAATGGGTGGTTTTGATGCGGATAAAGCACGGGAAACATTTTCGATTCCAGCACAATATATTCCTATGGCGATGATGTCGGTAGGTTATCCAGCCGACATTGCTACTTTAGAAGGTGAAGTGTTAAGCCGAGAAACGGCCGCACGTAATCGCCGTCCATTGAATGAATTATTTTTTGCTGATAGTTGGGGTAAAGCAATTGACCAGTAAAGTAAGTTTTAATGGCTATATAGATGATTAGTCTATTTGTTTAAGTGCTTATATAACTTGTGAACTTAAGTAGTGAACTTAACTAAAGTGGCTAGCTCTGATAAACTGACGTTAGTTTTTAAACTAACACATTAAATTTAGGATGTAGCTATGGCAGTTGTTGCGCTCAACAAAACAAATTTTAAAGAAACAATCGAAAAACACAATTTTGTAATTGTAGATTTTTGGGCACCTTGGTGCGATCCATGTGTAGCATTTACACCAACGTTTGAAGCAGCATCAGCGACTAATCCTGATATTGTATTCGCCATGGTGAATACTGAAACAGATCCTGAAATTAGTGAGTATTTTGAAGTGAATCAAATCCCAGGAATTTTGGTGATTCGTGAGCAAGCAGGTATCCATGCGCAAGTAGGAGAAATTGGCGCGCCAGCATTTGATGAAATTATCAAATGGGCGCGTGAGTTTGATATGACGCAAGTACGAGAGTACTATAAACAAGAAGCTAAAAAAGCAAATAAATAGTTATTAAGTTAAAAAAGCGGCTTATAGCCGCTTTTTTATTGGGTGCAAGTTGTTTAATGAGTATTTTTTAAAATGAACCCGTCGTAATCAATTTAAATAAATAATATGCACCCACAGCCATCATGACATACATCGGTAAGTCGCCACTTTTAGATGTTTCAGATTTATTCGGTGAAGTTAGCCAACGGTTAATCAACCACAATACCAAAATAATTACAGGTATCGACAACATGGTAGTGGTGGATTGAAAGATTTTACCCAACAAAGTCTTGAGCCAACCATCGTCTCGAAATAACTCCAAGGCGATACCAATTAAACCAACTAGCATTAAGCCTAGGCGCCCAATGGCGACAAGGTTACTAAGAGCACTATCGGCTTTGATATCCTTGTGTTTGCTGTACTTATTGGGATCCAGATTCGCCATATTTATTCCTTATTTCACAGTTAAACGTACAAAGCCAACTTAATTATTTGTTAAATATTTACTAGGATCAACTGACTTGCCTTGACGGCGAATCTCAAAATGTAACTTAACCGTATTGCTATCTGTATTGCCCATTTCTGCAATTTTTTGTCCACGGCTTACGAGCTGACCTTCTTTTACAACAATTTGACTATTGTGTGCGTAAACTGATAAGTAACTGGTGTTATGTTTAATAATCACTAACTTACCATATCCACGTAAATCTGATCCACTGTAAATAACTTTTCCAGCGGCAGCGGCAATAATTGCTTGACCTGTAGTCCCCGCAATATCCATGCCTTTTCCACCCCCTTCATTAAAGTTGGCGGTGATTTTTCCTTTGGTAGGCCATGCCCAATCTATATCGTCAGGTGATGCGCTGTCTAATTTAGGCTCTACTTTTAAACCGGGTTTAACATCGGTTTTAGGTTCAATGCTGGATTTGTTTGTTGTATCAGGAATAGTTGTTACAGTAGTCATATCTCCAGCGGATTTAGTGATTGCTGGTTTAGCAACGGGCAATGGCTTTTTAAAGGCATCTTCGCTGTACGGCTCACGTATTGCTTTAGGCTCGTTAATCGCTAAAACAGTAGGGGCATTAGATGTTGTAGCAATGCTAGCAGGGGTAGCAGTTGAACTTGGCTCGGTGCTAATTGGCGTGATTAATACACCATCACTATTAGCTTGACTCGTTGGCGCTTCAGTAGTGGCAGGCTTGTCTTTTAAAGTGCTTAATTTAAGGGATTGCCCTATCTTAATGTGATATGGCGCAGCAATGTTATTGCTCTGAGCAATCTCTTTGTAGTCATAACCATGCTCTAAACCTATACTAAATAAAGTATCCCCTTTTTTTACAATATAGGTATCAGGTCGCCAGTCACCCGCTTTATAAGTGGGTCTGCTTGCTGTTGGTTTATTTGTGGATTGAGCAGCGCTAGTGCTGCCAGCAGTATTTGATTTATTGGTTGGTAGTCGATCAACTACAGGGGCAGGCGGGTTACTACTACAAGCCGCAATGCTTAAAAGCATGGTAGATAATACTAATTTGTACAAGTTACTTATCATTAACAATTTGCCACTATTTACTTTCTACCACTAAAATTAGCATTAAGAAGTACCACCTAATAAAGGGACAAATTTCACAGGTTCTAATTTAGTGTGGCGATACTCTGATTGGGATATTCGCTCAACCAGATACAAAATTTGTTCGTCAGTACCTACTGGAATCACTAAGCGACCATTAATAGTCAGTTGATCTAATAAGTCTTGCGGAATGTGACTAGCAGCGGCAGTAACGATAATACAATCAAACGGTGCTACTTGCGGTAAGCCCATATTGCCATCGGCATGATCCAGCTTAACATTGACACATTTAAGCTCACGTAAATGCCCACGCGCTTTCATGACCAGTGGGCGGATACGTTCAACTGAATATACCTCTTTTGCCAGTTTAGACAGTACAGCTGTCTGATAACCGCAACCAGTGCCAATTTCCAGTACTTTGTTCATCACTTTACCGTTACGCAAAATTTCTGTCATACGAGCGACAATGTAAGGTTGCGAAATGGTTTGGCTAAATCCGATGGGCAATGCTACATCTTCATACGCACGAATAGAGAGCGCTTCATCGACAAATATATGTCGTGGAATTGCAGAAATCGAAGAAAGCACGACTTCATCTTTAATGCCTTGTTCGCGTAAACGCACTAACATACGCTCGCGCGTACGTAGCGATGTCATGCCTATGCCAGCTTGTGTAGGTCTTGCGAGCGCCAATTTAAATACCTAACCAATCTTTAATTTCTGCAAGTTGTGTATGTTTGGTTAAATCTACCTGAATTGGTGAAATTGATACTTGATTATTTGCAACTGCGTAGAAATCAGTACCTTCGCCGCCGTCATTGGGTAGCCCAGCAGGGCCGACCCAATAGACGGTTTCATTACGCGGAGTTTTAAGTTGAATGACTGGCTCAGCTTTGTGACGCTTGCCTAAACGTGTTACTACACGACCTTTTAGCTCATCATATGGAATGTCAGGCACATTTACATTAAGCAAAGTAGACGATCTAATACCATTTTTAATGTAGTGCTGCACCAGTTCAACGGCAACTCTTGCTGCAGTTTCAAAATGGGTGGAGTTGTGTTGGGACATTGAAATTGCAATAGATGGAATGCCCAGTAAGTAGCCCTCTGTTGCTGCCGCTACTGTGCCTGAGTAGATCGTATCGTCACCCATGTTAGCGCCATCATTAATGCCGCTAATGACCATGTCTGGCATGGTGTCCATTAGGCCAGTCAATGCGATATGTACGCAATCTGTAGGTGTACCATTGACATAGAAAAAGCCGTTAGTCGCTTTTTTAACGCTCAAAGGTCTATCCAGTGTGAGTGAATTACTTGCGCCGCTTCTATTTCTTTCAGGCGCCACCACTGTAATTTCGGCTATCTTGGCAATATGTTCGGCCAGTATGTTGAGGCCGGGTGCGAAATAGCCATCATCGTTAGAGAGTAGAATTTTCATGCTTAAATTATAGTAGAAGACAGGGTGTTTAGTACGGGGCTTGTGTAAATACTTATAGTTTATAGGCTATTTTTTGATAGGAACTTTATTTCAGGCATGAAAATTATTAACACGAGTGAGCCGTGCATAAAAAATGGTGCATACAAAAAACAAGACTGTGAGTGCAATTTCCATGCTTGCCAATTTTGCTGATAATCCAACATCGGACCAAGCGCGCACAATACCTTCAGTAAAATAAAACAATATAAACATGCTCGCCCACTGATAGGTATAACGTTTACCATGCAAAATGCCAAATAATGGCACTAGTAATATAACCGCTTTTAACATCAGCATGCTACCGCCGGGTTTTAGCGGCGCTAAAACACTTTCCCAGGCAAGACATAAAAATATAAGGGCGATGAGGCTAATGGATGCGCCGAATCGTAATATTTTAATCATGGTTTGGTATCGACTGATTGTATCAATCATACTTTTGTAGCCTTAGACATCGATACAAGTGCGGCTCTAGCTGATTGTGCATCGTGAATAGGCTGCTCAAAATTAAAGCGCAGGATTTTTGTTTGATTAGCATCTTGAATAGCCACGCTAACATCAAAACCACCACTATCAATTCCTAACATTTGCGGATTTGTCACATCAATGTGATGAAAGTGCTTACTGTAAGCAATCAAGCTATGTAGGTGGTCTGCATTCATGTGGTCGATAATCGCGGTTTCTTGAACTGCTAGCAGTGGCGGCGCATTGATTAAGTCGCTGCCAGCAAGCGCGATGTCTGCAAGCTCTTTTCCTGAAATCCAGCCCATCTTGCCAAAGCCTGCAATATAGCGTGCTTGTGCGATTTCAATTCGATAAAAGTTGAAGTCATGCATTTCAAAATAGCCAGCGGCTTGGGGGAAGTAGCGTAAATAACGGGCGCGTAAGTTTTCGTCATCTTTGTCTATCGGTTTAGCCTCGCCAACTAAGGTTAAGCGTGCACTCGCTTGTAAATCCTCAGTACCATCAAATACTAGTAATGAAATATTAGGATTAGCGATGATGTTTTTTGTATGTTCAGCAATAGTGCTAATAAAAACAACAGGTTGACCACTATGATCCAGGACAAAAGGCGCAACTGAGCCAAATGGATAGCCTGCGAATTTTGATGAAAAAGTAGAAAGCACGCCACTGCGTGTCGCACGTAAAAACTGACGCGCCTCTAAAGCTAGACTCATTATTTATAACCTCATGCAGCTAGTTTTAATGCGGTTTGTGCCAAACGTTTACCTAGCGCTAAACATAATTTGCGCTCTTCAACGCTGATAGATTTGTCGTCTGCTGAGCCACCAACATGACTAGCGCCATATGGTGTACCGCCAGATTGTGTGCTGGATAATTCAGGTTCTGAGTATGGCAAGCCTACTATTAACATGCCATGATGCATAAGCGGCAACATCATGGTGATTAAAGTACTTTCATTGCCGCCATGCATAGAACCTGTTGAAGTGAACACCGCCGCTGGTTTGCCGATGAGTGTACCTTTAAGCCACAAACCAGCCGTACCATCTAAAAAGTATTTCATAGGTGCAGCCATATTGCCAAAGCGGGTAGGGCTGCCGAGTGCTAAACCTGCGCACTCGTCTAAATCACTCAACTCCACATAAGGATCACCGCTAGTCGGAATATCAGACTCAGTAGCTTCGCAATTAGTGGATACTTTTGGTACGGTGCGAACACGCGCTTTGATGCCAGCTACACTTTCAACGCCGCGAGCAATGAGCTGCGCCATTTCACGAACGGCGCCGCCTTGAGAGTAATAAAGCACTAAGATTTCGTTCATTTTTTCCTTTTATCCTTAATTCTTTGCTTTTGAGTGTCAACTTCAAAGAGACCCGTCGCCTTAATTA